>JBJOON010000013.1:0-23242 GCA_046051235.1 Bacteroidota bacterium | reverse complement strand
GCAAGTATTACAGGAAGAAACAGATTTATTTTTCGCATGGACGAATTTAACAACAGTTCCATCATTTTATGCGTTTTATAGGAATATCTATTTGCACGGCCATTCAGAAAAGCAATTGAGATTTGTCCTTAAAAACAATGAAAAACAGATTCCTTAATTTCCGAATTGATAAACTAACAAGCTCCATTGAAAACCGAAATACAGGAGAAATAAAAACCACAAAAATCAGCGTCGTTGAACAAATTGAACTCAGAGGATTCAACAAAAAAAACAATTGGCTATTTAACTGGAAAAACTTGAATCGAGAATACCCGAATTGCCTAGTCTATAAGTTAACAACTACTGACTTCGAAGAGGAGACACAAGGTTTAATTGCTTGTGAAATTAGACAAAACTTTATCTTCATTCTCTTAATCGAAAATGCGCCTTCAAATAGGAAACCAATCAAGAAATACTTGGGCGTTCTTGGAAATCTTGTAGCTTTTATTTGTAAATTGTCCTTTGAAAAAGGATTCGAAGGGATAGTAGCTTTTGACGCTAAAACCAAATTAATTGATCATTACAAAACAGTATTAAAAGCATCACATATCGGCAGAGGCCGAATGATGATTAATTCCCAAGAATCGAAAGTACTCGTGGACAAATATTTCAGTAAAAATGAATAAAGAAAATCTTAAAGAATACGCCGAATCATTTTTAAAAAGCAAGGGTAAATCAAAATCACTAGATACCCTTACAGTTGCTTACATAAAAAAAATGAAACAGCTGGAAGTCAACAAGACTAATACAACAACTGCTTCTTAGAAGCATTCTTCCAACCTGCTTTGTACTCTGCATCGACAAAATAAATTTTCAATTCAGCTTTATACTCTGCGTCTTCAAAATATATTTTCTTATTCGCTTTGTATTCCGCATCTACGAAATACCAACGTCCATCGTTGTTTCCGGCCTTATACTCAGCATTTTCTTTAAACACTAGCAAATCTGCTTTGTATTCAGCATCTACCACATATACTTTAACCTGAGCCTTGTATTCAGAATCAACAGAATAAATTTTCTGCGCGCTAGCAGCATATCCAAATGCGCACAGGACAAAAAGAAGAACCATTGATTTCATAACAGAATTTTTTGTGTATTACGAAGATAAACAATGCTTCGCAAGATTCTGCGAAAGATGCTTTTCAAGGTCGTTCCGAAGATGCTCCGCAAGATACTTCGCGAGATCTTTCGTAGAATCTTGTGCAACATCTTACGAAGTATCTCGCTCAGCGTCTTACGAAGTATCTTACGAAGTATCTTGCAAAGCATCTTTCGAAGAACATATCTTTGCCCCGTGCTAAAAAGAAACCAAATACTCGACATTAAAATAGACCGCTTTGCCTTTGGAGGCAATGGAATAGGACTATTGAAAACCGACAAAGGCGATTTTACTGTTTTTGTTGAAAACACTTTACCAGGACAACTCGTGCGTGCACAAGTAATCAAGTCCGACAAGCGATTTGCAAATTGCAAATTGATTGAAGTGCTTGAAAATTCTCCAGACGAAATAGACTTGCCTTACCAGCGTATTCCAGGCGCACCCTACGCAGCATGGCCAATAGAGAAGCAACACGAAGCGAAAAAAGATTCGTGCCTTCAACTCTACAAGCGCATTGGTAAAATTGAAAACATTGCTGAACTGTTCGATGAATACATTGAATCTCCATCTGTTTGGAACTACCGAAACAAAATGGAGTATAGCTTCAGCGCTATCCGATATGACCTTCCAACCAAAACGGAACTCGATGATTTCGGATTAGGTTTCAAGCACAGAGGAACGTGGTGGATGGTTGAAAATCTCGATGCAGAATCAGGCCTCTTCGATGCAACATTCGAAAACAACTTGCATCGTATTCGTACCTTTTGCGAAAACAGTGGACTTCCAGCATGGCACCCGCCTAAACGCGAAGGTTTCTTCAGATACGTTGTCGTTCGAAAATCTTTCACACATGACTTGCTTCTAATCAATCTTGTTACTTCATCTGAAGGATTGGAGCAATTCGATCGCAATGGATTTGTGAAACTTGTTTTAGACATACTCGGAGATCGTTGCGGAGGAATTATTCATACGCTGAACGACGATACAGGAGACCGCGCTGAGCCTTTGAATGGCTCATCGCATCTGCTATATGGAAATTCGGAAATCGAAGAAATTTTATTGGGATTGAAGTTCAAGGTAAACATGAAGAGCTTCTTTCAAACCAATCCGAAAAGCGCAGAAAGACTTTATACCAAAGCAATCGACTACTGCAATCCGGAAGAAGTACCAAATGGATATATCCTCGATTTATTTTGCGGAACAGGAACAATTGGACAACTCATTGCGCAGAAAACTTCATTGCCCGTTGTAGGTGTTGATATTGTGGAGGCAGCCATTGAAGACGCTAAGAAAAATGCACAAGAAAACAATGTTTCGAATATCGAATTCTTCGCAGCAGATGTAGGGAAATTCTTATTGGAGCAACCGCAATTTCAAAATCAAATCAACACGCTTGTACTTGACCCACCGCGCGGTGGAATCGCACCAAAGACGCTAAGAAAAGTAATAGCACTCGACGCGAAGCGCATCGTTTACATTTCATGTAATCCCGCAACTCAAGCACGAGATTGCGAAACGCTTATTCTATCGGGATATCAGCTGAAGAAAATTAGTTTCGTAGACCAGTTCCCACATACCTCACATTTAGAGGCGGTGGCACTGTTCGAAAAAAATTAATTTACTGCTTCGTCGTTTTCGAAGAATCCTTTGAATCGACCAACAATACTCTCACCAAATGGCTTACGCACCTTTCGTTCCTTGATAACCGGAACAGCCTTCTCCTCTGTTTCTTCTTGAGTCTGATCTGCCATTGACGGTTCGCTTTCTTCGTTTTCAGTATTAGCAACTGTTGACTCAGTTTTTTCTTCCTCCTCAGATCCTGCTACTCCAATCGAGTTCATAAATGACATAAAATCATCCGCAACAGCCGCGTCGGCTGGCACATTCACATCTGCAGGGGCAACAACTTCCTCTTCTGCTGTTGCAACTTCCTCACCCAATACACGCTCGAAATAATCTTCACCCACATTCTCTTCACCTGTAATAACAAGTCCAACGCCAGTTGAAAGAGCTGGTGGTAATTGTGATTCGTCTGTATAGTTAATCACGTGCTCAATTGGCTTACCTATGCGACAATCCAAACCAGTGATGTATTCAACCAACTGCTTAATGTGCTTCAACTGCGCACCACCACCGGTCAACACAATTCCCCCGATTAACTTGCGCTCGTAACCGCTGCGCATGATTTCGAAGTGAACCAATTCCAATATTTCCTTCATACGCGCTTCAATAATTCCTGAAAGCGCACCCAATGTAATTTCCTTCGGCGTTCTTCCATTTAATCCTGGAACAACCACCTTCGCGTTCTGTGTTTCAGCCGCTAATGCCGAACCGTATTGAACTTTCAATTGCTCAGCATGTCTGCTTAGAATTGAACATCCCGTTTTAATGTCTTCCGTCAAAATATTTCCACCGAAAGGAATCACCGCCGTATGACGAATTAAACCGTCATGGAAAATAGCAATGTCCGTTGTTCCACCACCAATATCAACCAACGCAACTCCTGCTTCTTTCTCTTCATCACTCAATACCGCCGCAGAACTTGCAATCGGCTCAAGGGTTAATTCTCCGACTTCAAGACCAGACAATTTCACACAACGGTAAATGTTTTTTATAGCTGGAAGTGAACCCGTGATGATATGGAAATTCGCTTGCAAACGCACACCAGCCATTCCAACAGGATCTTTAATTCCGCCTTCTGTATCAACAGTATATTCTTGTGGAATAACGTGAATGATAGACTCCCCGGCAGGAACGTGAATCTTAAACATATCGTCCTTCAACGCTTGCAGATCTGCAATGCTGATTTCCGTTTCCAAATCCTTGCGCGTATAGATTCCCGGTTGCTGAATACTCTTGATGTGCTGTCCCGCAATACCCACATTCACGCGATGAACTTTAATTCCGCATTCATTCTCGGCTTTCTGAACAGCTTCTTTGATCGAGGCTACAGTCTGATCAATATTCAAAACAATACCGCGCTTAACGCCATCACTTTTACTGCGACCAATACCCAAGATGGTCACCTTTCCCAATGAATCAATTTTTCCTACAACGCAAGCAATCTTAGTTGTTCCAATATCAATTCCAACTACCAATTTCTCTTTGTTGCTCGGGGTTGGGTTGTTGTAAGTAGCGAATGTGTATTCCATATTCTTCAAATAATTATTGTGGTTGCAGCACTGCTTGCGCAGCTGCTGGTATTAAGTCGGTTGGTATTGCAATTGGCGCGCTATTCCCTGTTAATGCTAGGCTGTCAACAGGCGCAGGAAATAATTCAGAGCCGCGCTTTTCGCAGATAACTTGATTCTCAAAATTCAAATTAATGCGACTGTATTTTTCAAGGTCGGTGATGTACAATTGCGAACGATAAAACTCGAAGAGCATCTTCGTCTTCATTTCCAAATTGTAAATACTTCCGTAATCTATCACGTGTCTTCCAATGCGAGGAATAACTTCCAATGTTCCCATGGCTGTTAAATGAATATGCTCGGTCCAATCTTTCAAGTCGGAATGTTTGCGCATATGATTTCCAAACGTAACCAACTCATCCAAATAAGTCAGGCCCAATGTATTTTCATCGTAGTACGCTCGGGTCGCCGGAAACTCCATTGCACCCATAACTCCCTCAACAGAAACAATTGGAACATAAGCAACCGATCGGTCAAGTAGGTTGAATGACTGGCCCAATGTGTCGACATAAAATCCACTTACATCGCTGTTCATGACCCTGAACATCGGAGCGCGTTGCTGAATATCGATATTCAAAATTCCATCTACACCCATGTAAACGTTGCACGATTGAATCGCCGGATGTCTGTTCACAGCAACTTGAATGGCGCCCACATCGATCTGACTCATGGGAGTTCCTTGCAACAATCCAAAGTGACTGTGCACAATGGAATCTACTTCTCGCTTGGTAATAAGTTCGTCTACGTTCTGTCCCTTTTGAATGTTCACGCGCAATTCCGGAACCGGCTGCGTATTGTGTCTCGAAATAGAAAAAGCCCACAGCACAAGCGCTCCTGCGCCCATAAGCACGAAGAACGCCAACACCAAAACCCTCATGAACACAGAGGGTTTCTTAGCTGTATTTAACTTTTCATTTTTCATTTCACACGCTCTTTCATGTACACTTCCAACGGCGAAACCAGGGTGTCAATGTCACCCGCTCCCAACGTTAAAAGCACATCAAACTGCAGTTTGTTTAGTAAGGTGAAGATGACATCTTTCTCCACTAAGTATTTCTCATCCTTTTGAATTTTATCAAATAGCCATTGTGAATCAATTCCCACCATGGGCAATTCACGCGCTGGATAAATGGGTAGCAAAACAGGCACATCCAAAAGAGCTAAACTCTCAGCAAATCCGTCTACAAAATCTCTGGTTCTAGAAAACAAATGCGGTTGAAAAATCCCAACAACACGCTTTCCCGGATATAATTCTCGAACCGAGCGAATGGCAGCGGACAACTCGGTCGGATGATGCGCGTAGTCGTCAATGTAAACTCCCGTCTCACTTTTATATCGGACATCGAATCGTCGGGCTACACCCTTGAAACTGGCCAAGACATTCGGTAAATCTAAAATTGAAACACCCGCAAGCAATGAGCAAGCCATTGCCACCACTGCGTTTTCCACGTTATGTCTTCCGGGTAATCCCAAACGAACATTCGCTAATTCAGCACTGGGTGAATGAAAATCGAAAACATACGAACCTTCCTCAATGCGAATATTCGTCGCGAAATAATCAGCCTCCGATAAAATACTGTAAGTCAAAACACCCGTTCGCTCCGCCTTCAATTCATCGTGAATATTCAATTCCTTTTTCACAACTACATTTCCATCTGCGCGAGTCTGTTTCAAAAACAAAAGAAATCCTTCGCGAATGCTTTCTTCATTTCCATAGATATCCAAATGGTCGGCATCCATCGACGTCAGCGCAGAAATTTTCGGAAACAACGTCAAGAAACTTCGATCAAACTCATCGGCTTCAACCACTGTTCTTGAAGTGTCTGAAAGCAAAACATTACTCTTAAAGTTGGAAGAAATTCCACCTAAAAAAGCATTGCATCCGATGGTTGAATGAAGAATATGCGCCACCAATGTTGATGTCGTAGTCTTACCGTGAGTTCCACCAATTGCAATGGTATCGTCTAATTGCGTAATGTATCCGAGCAACTCACTGCGTTTCCAAATTCTAAATTCATGTTGAAGGAAATACTGCAATTGAGCAGAATCTTTCGGCACAGCCGGTGTTCGAACAATAAGTATTTTTTCTTTCGGTGTTGAATGAAGCAACTGCGGCAACGACATTACGCTGTCTTCATACTGAACAGAAATACCTTCAATTTCTAACTCCGTGGTTAATGCTGTTGACGTTCGATCGTACCCCATAACTTGCACTCCCTTGCGATGAAAATAACGCGCAAGAGCTGACATGCCAATGCCTCCAATACCCAAGAAATACATGACATCGCACGTTAACTTACGCTCTTCCATACACCACTTCAATTAAGGTATCTACAATCACTTCTGTTGCATTCGGCATTGCGAATGCTGCTATATTTTCTTTCAATTCGGAAATCTCATTTTCGTTTTGAAGCAATTCTGAAACTACTTCAGCCAGCTTCAATTCCGCCTCACTATCGCGAACCATGAATGCTGCTCGTTTCGAAACAAGCGCCATGGCATTCTTCGTTTGATGATCTTCCGCCACATTCGGAGAAGGCATAAAAACTACTGGTTTCCCAACTAGCGACAATTCAGAAACACTCATGGCTCCTGCCCTAGAAACAATAACATCTGCCGCGGCATACACCAAGGCCATATCTTGAATGAAATCGTAAAGACGCAAACTCGAAGTTCCTTCGTACTTCAGTTCTAAATTCGATTTGTAAATCTTTCCGCATTGCCAAATGACTTGAAATCCTTGTTGAAGCCAAGCATTCAAAGAAGCTTCAACCGCAGCATTCACAGCGCGGGCACCCAAACTTCCACCAACAATTAAAATTGTTTTTTTTGTTGAATCGAAATTCAATTTGGCCAATGCTTCTTCCTGCGAATAAGGCAACTTCACGAAATCTTTTCGAACCGGATTTCCAGTTAACTGAATCTTCTCTCTTTGAAAAAACACTTCCATACCTTCGTATGCCACACATATCGCTTCCGCTCGTTTCGCTAACAATTTATTAGTTACCCCAGCAAATGAATTTTGCTCTTGCAACACTGTTGGAACACCTGCTGTTCCTGCCGCTCGGAGCGTTGGACCACTCGCATAACCTCCAAAACCTACAGCGACTTGCGGACGAAATTCATTCACCACAGCTTTCGCCTTCAACATACTTTTCAAAACTTTAATTGGAAGTAAAAAATTCGAAAGCGTCAATTTGCGCTGAAGCCCAGCAATGGGAAGTCCAACAATTTTATATCCCGCTTGAGGAACTTTTTCCATCTCCATCTTTCCCTCCGCCCCAACAAATAAAATCTCGCATTCAGGAAAGCGTGATTTTATTTCATTCGCAACTGCAATGGCTGGAAATATATGTCCGCCCGTTCCTCCGGCCGACAACAATACTCTATTTAGACTTCTCTCTTCCATAAGAATTAAAAAGGCGCTTCTTCAAGTTCTTCTGTTTGATCTGTTTCATCGTTCTCCTCATCCATCTTCGAAATACTCAATATCACTCCAAACATGATAGCGACGAATACAATCGAAGTACCTCCCATACTTACCAGAGGCAAAGGCTGTCCGGTTGTTGGAAATAAATCAACCGCGACGCCCATATTAATAAACGCTTGAATTGAAATAACAAGTCCCAATCCCAAGGCAGTTAAACCGCCAAAATATTTCGGACTTCGAATCGATATTCGAATAACCCGGAATAGAAAAATAACATACATCAACATCACGAGTGCTCCGCCCAAAATAGAACCGTACTCTTCAATAATGAAGGCGTAGATCATATCTGAATACGGATGTGGAAGGAAGTTTCTTGAAGTTCCAGAACCGGGACCCTTCGGTATAATTCCTCCTTCGTATATGGCGTATTGCGCCAACTCAATTTGATATTTCGAATCGTCTATTGCGCCCGCCTGAACTTCCTTTCCTACTAAACGATTCTTCCACGTGCTGTATCGCGGAAGTAATTTCTCTGGTCCAAATTCACCAATAACAATAATCAAAAGAAGCATCCCAACGACTGCTCCAATAAGTTTGAACAAATGCTTCCAAGGCACACCTCCAAACACCAACATTAAAAAACACACAAACCCAATTAATGCTGCTGTAGAAAAGTTTGCTGGTAACACCAATCCGCAAACGATGGCTATTGGAAGAACAATCGGCAATACACCTTTCTTGAAATCGTCTAACATTTGTCGCTTTACAGTTAGCTGACGCGCGACATAAATGATAAGCACCAATTTCGCCAAATCACTCGTCTGGAAAGTCACACCAATTCCGGGTATTCGTATCCAACGATCGGCGTTGTTAATATTCGAACCAAAGAACATCGTGAACACCAGTAGGGGAATCACCACCCAAATCATGAGCTGTCCTATCCGCGAGAAGACCGTCAAAGGCAGTAAATGCGTGATGTACATAAACGCCATACCCAATCCAAGCATAAAGATGTGTTTAATCAAAACGCCTGCACTGCTTCCACCCTCTGCCTTCCACACCAAAGAAGAAACGGCACTGTATACCGCTAACACCGAAAGGGTGCACAAAAAAAGTGCAACCATCCAGATCACGCGATCTCCCTTTAAGTGTGAAAGAAACTTTTGCATGAATTACAATCCTTTTACCGCAACTTTAAATTGACGACCTCTGTCTTCGTAGTTCTCGAACAAATCGAAAGATGCACATGCAGGTGACAATAAAACAGTGTCGCCATCTTTTCCTAAATCGTAAGAAACGCGAACTGCTTGTTCTGCGCTGTCTGTATCGATAATGGTATCTACAATAGATCCAAATGCTTTTCTAATTTTAGAACTGTCTTTTGTTAAGCAAACGATTGCTTTCACTTTAGACTTCACCAATTCCGACAATTCAGAATAGTCGTTTCCTTTGTCAGTTCCACCAGCAATCCAAATGATTGGCTTGTCAACAGATTCCAAAGCGTACCACGTAGAGTTAACGTTTGTAGCCTTGCTGTCGTTAATGAAACGAATGCCGTGAATACTAGCAACAAACTCCAAGCGGTGTTCAATGTTTTCGAAGTTCATTAAACTGTCGCGAACAGCCTCTTTTCTTAATTCCAAAAAGCGAGCTGCTGCTCCTGCTGCCATGCTGTTTTGCAAATTGTGTTTGCCTTGCAATGCTAGTTCTGTGATTTTCATAGTAAATAAATTATGGTTTGTGTTTAGGTTAAAATTTGATTCGTCGCAATAGCCACCTTGCTCGTAGGTCTTTCCAGGTTGAATTGAAATTGGAAAGAGGGTAGCGTTCAATACATGTCTTGCCATAGTCTCTTCTGTAATGGCATCGTCTGCATTGAAAATGAAAACATCTTTCGATGTTTGGTTCTGCGCAATGCGCAACTTCGCATCGGCGTATTTACTTAAATCGTAATCGTAACGATCCAAGTGATCAGGAGTAATGTTTGTTAGAATAGCAATGTCTGCTTTGAACGCATACATGTTGTCCAATTGAAAACTACTTACTTCTAATACATAGTAATCGAAGTTCTCTTCAGCAACTTGTCTTGCGAAACTCTTTCCCACATTTCCACCAAGACCAACATTCAATCCTGCATTTTTCAGAATGTGGTAAGTCAACAAGGTGGTTGTAGTCTTACCGTTACTTCCTGTAATTGCAATAAGCTTCGCACTCGTATATCGGTATGCGAATTCCAATTCTGACAATACTGGAATGTTTTTTTCGTGAAGTGCCACAATCAGTTTAGCAGTGTTCGGTATACCTGGACTCTTCACTACTTCGTCTGCATTCAGAATTAATTCATCTGTGTGCATTCCTTCTTCGAAGGCAACACCGTGCTCGTTCAATTCAACTTTGTACTTGTCTTTCAACAAGCCCTTATCTGAAAGGAATACATCGTATCCCATCTTCTTCGCCAACACTGCAGTGCCCGCTCCGCTTTCTCCACCGCCAAGTATGACCAGTCGTTTATTCATTATCTTACTTTTAGGGTGATGATGGTTAATACTGCTAGCATGATTCCGATAATCCAGAAGCGTGATACAATCTTTGCCTCATGCATCCCCTTGCGTTGATAGTGATGGTGAAGCGGAGACATTAAGAAAATGCGACGTCCTTCTCCGTACTTCTTTTTGGTGTATTTGAAATACCCTACTTGAAGCATCACGCTTAAATTTTCAACCAAGAAAATTCCACACAACACAGGAATCAACAACTCTTTGCGAACAGCGATTGAGAATGTTGCAATGATTCCACCGAGCGCTAGACTTCCTGTATCGCCCATGAATACTTGTGCAGGGAAACTGTTGTACCAAAGGAATCCAACGCATGCACCTACGAATGCCGCAATGAATACGGTAAGTTCACCGCTATGAGGAATGTACATTACATTCAAATAATCCGCGAAAATGTAGTTACCCGAGACGTATGCGAAGATGGCTAGCGTTATACCTATGATGGCACTTGTTCCGGTGGCCAGACCGTCTATGCCATCAGTGATGTTTGCGCCGTTAGAAACAGCAGTCACAATGAATATTACAATCACTGCAAACACGGCCCATAATACCCATGGACTCTCCATGCTATCTGGAACCAACCATGCGTAATCGAATTCGTTGTCCTTAACAAAAGGAATAGTAGTCTTTAAACTCTTCTCTTCTTCCCACTGCAAAGCCTGCTGATCATCCGTTGCATTTTGAATTTGAACATCAGAAACTTTTTCTTTAATGGTAACAGCAGGATTCCAATAAAGCATGCTCGCTACAATAACACCAACACCAATTTGCCCAACAATTTTGCTCTTTCCAGCAAGACCTTCTTTATTCTTTTTGAAAACTTTGATGTAGTCATCTAAGAATCCGATGAGCCCCAACCAAATGGTTGCAATGATCATGGTCTGAATGTAGATGTTCGTCAAATCTGCAAGCAACAAAGTCGGCACCAGGATAGCGGCTAGAATAATTAATCCACCCATCGTCGGAGTTCCCGCTTTTTGCATTTGTCCGTCTAATCCTAAATCACGAATGGTCTCTCCCACCTGCTTCTTGCGAAGCATGCGAATCAACGTCTTTCCAAATACCATGGAAATCGTCAATGAAATAAGAATGCTCAATGCAGCTCGAAACGACAAGTAGTGAAACAACCCTGATCCAGGGAAATGCATGTGCTTATCGAGGTATTCAAAAAGGTGGTACAACATACTTAGTTCGTTTGAAAGAGTTCTGTTATAATTTGTAAATCATCGAAGGGATATTTCACTCCGCTTATCTCTTGGTATTTCTCGTGTCCCTTGCCTGCAATCAAAATGATATCGCCTGGCTTTGCCAGTGAGCAAGCCACTTCTATCGCTTCGCGACGATCAGTGACAGACAATACTTTTTTCTTTTGAATCGGATCCAATCCAGCAACCATCTCTTGAATAATGGCCTTCGGATCTTCGCTTCTTGGATTGTCGCTGGTCACAATTACGCGATCGCTTTTATTCGCTGCGATAGACGCCATAACCGGACGCTTCGCACGATCGCGATCGCCGCCGCAACCAACCACTGAAATAATTTCTTCTTGTCCTCGAACAGACTGAATGGTATTCAAAACATTTTCCAATGCATCGGGAGTGTGCGCGTAATCAACGATTGCTGTTGTTCCATCGTGCTTGCGTATGTATTGAAAACGACCTTCTGGTGCTGCTAAAGCGGATAGATGAACCAACACGGTGGTTGGATCAGTTCCTAGTTCAACAGCCGCCGCGAAAACAGCAGTTAGATTGTATGCATTGAATTCTCCAATAAGTGGTGAATGCAATTCAAAACGATCAATGTTTATTTGAAGTCCTTCAAGCGTGTTCTCAATCAACTTCGCTTTATAGTCAGCCATTGTGTGCAAGGCATAAGTGCGAACACGTCCTTTGCATGCAGAAACCAACGCATCGTGGTAACGATCATCTGCATTCACAACAGCATATGCATTCGCTCCCAACTGATCAAATAAAATCTTCTTCGCTTTAATGTATTCATTCATTGAACCGTGATAGTCCAAATGATCATGACTCAGATTCGTGAAAATGGCACCGTCAACTTGAACTCCAGCCATTCTGCTCTGATGCAAAGCATGTGAAGACGCTTCCATAAAAACATGCGTGCATCCTTCGCGATACATACGCGCTAACAAGTCGTTCAACGCAACAGCATCTGGCGTTGTATGTGTGGAAGGAATTTCAACTTCGTTGATACGATTGACAACGGTTGAAAGCAAACCGCACTTGTGTCCCATTGAACGGTACAAGCGGAACAACAAGGTAGCAACCGTAGTCTTTCCATTTGTTCCAGTAACAGCAAGAACCTTCATTTTTTCTGAAGGATTTTCATAAAAATTCGCTGCCATAATACCCAATGCTTTCGAGGTATCGGCAACTTGAACATATACTATATTCTCCTCTAATTTTTCTGGCAGATCTTGGCAAACTACAGCGGCAGCTCCTAACTCAATAGCCTTTGCGATGTATGAATGTCCATCTGACTGAATTCCTTTTACCGCAACGAACAACGCCATTGGACGAACTCCTCGCGAGTCTGAAGTAATACTCTCGACAGCAACATTGGTTTTTCCAACTACACCTTCAAGTCGCACTTTGTACAATATGTCTTGCAGTAGCTTCATCTTAAAGTAATTTGAATGAATTGATGATTGGCTTTAGTTCCTGGAAGTATGCTCTGCGATACAACCTTTCCGTATCCTGTAGATGAAACCTTTAGGCCTCTCTTTTCTAATACATATACCGCATCTGTTAATCCCATTCCGCGGACATCCGGAACCTTGTTTCCACTTTCGTCTTTGCTCGAGATAGTAATACCCGAACCATTCGAAATTGCACTGATGTATTGTGCATCTGTTTCCAACGCATATGGAAATTGAACATGCGAAAATGCCTTGCGTAATGCGTTCGATTCTCCAGATAGAATTGTCGGGATCCAAGGTTGTGCAACGAAAGTGCTGTCGCTACCCATAGCGTTGTGCGGAATATCCAACTCCGTTCCGAATAGGATATTTGCTAAATCACGAAAAACAGGAGCTGCAACTTTTCCTCCAAACGCTTCGAAAACACGTGCTTTGTTTACAACAACAATGCATGAATACTTTGGATCTTCAGCTGGAAAATAGCCAACGAAAGACGCTCTGTGCGAATTTTCCAAATAATGTCCTTTCTCGAAAACACGAGCGGTTCCTGTCTTTCCTGCAGCACGATAAGGAGAATATTTGAATACGCCCTTACCCGTTCCAATTGTAGTTACCGCCTCCATAAGCTTGCGACCTTTAGCAATAGTCTCAGGCTTTAAGAAATTCTCGCGAATAACAACGGGCTCATACTTTTCATACGTCAAACCATTCTTGCGAATCTCACTTACCAAACGTGGCTTCATGAATTTCCCACCGTTTGCAATGGCATTGTAGAAACACAACTGATGCAGCGGAGTCACTTGAACTTCATATCCAACCGCCATTTGCGTCAAACTCAGATCGCTCCAACCGGCGTCCTTCATGGTGCGCTTAACACTCGATTTTCCTTCACCCAACAAATCAATTCCAACGAGTTGTCCGTATCCGAACCGATCTAAATAATCTAAAAATTTCTGCGGATTGCTTCCAAAAACATCGCGAACAACCATTGCGGTTCCTACGTTGGAAGACTTTGCAAAGACTTGCTCAATGGTAACGGAACCGCACGCTTTAACATCTCGAAGAGTGTGATCACCAATGGTAAACGTCCCACCTCCCGTATGTACAACTTTATCAAGATTCAAATTCCCTTCTTCCATAGCCGCTAGCAGACTCGCCAACTTCATAGTAGATCCAGGCTCAACACTTTGTGTTAAAGCTAAATTCTCTGTTTCATAAAACTTATTCGCAACTGAATCGTATGTCAAATTCGCAAGAGCCTTGATGTAACCTGTCTTGACTTCCATCAAAATCACACATCCCCAATCTGCTCTGTTCACTTCCATGGTGTGACGCAATGAACTTTGTGCGGCATCTTGTAAATGGACATCCAACGTAGTAACTACATCAAATCCTGGTTCTGGCTCTACGATATATTCACCATCCATAGGGACCCACGTATCACCGCCAACCATCTGTTGCATTTGCTTTCCAGCCTTACCCCTCAACAAAGAATCGTAAGAGGCTTCCAAACCAACCATGTTGCTTTCTCTGAAAATACCAATCGTTCTCGCGGCAAGCGCACCATAGGGCTTCGCGCGTTTTTCTTTGGCTTTAATCACAAATCCACTTCGTAGCTTTTTGGCATTAACAAAAGGTAAAGCTTTGAATTTCTGAAGTTGATTGTAATTAATGTGATCGATAATTAGCAAGCCTCTTTTTCCGGAAGCAATTGCCGACAAAAACATGTCTTTATATTCCTGCGATGTTTTCTGACCAAACAATCCAGAGAGACCAGAACATAAGCTATCTATTTTCTCATTAAAACGCTCGATGTTATATCCACCCTTACTGTCCCAACGAATCTCATATTCAGGAATACTGGTTGAAAGTGGAGAACCATCAGCAGCAAGAATTCTTCCGCGCTCGGGTTCAATGTCTCGAAGTTTGTACGTGAATTGAGCCGCCCTGCGCTGAGCATCTTCATTCGGAATCGCTTGAATGTAGAATACCTTACCAATAATGATTAATGCCAAAACGCATAAAACCACGTACAAGACGTAGATCCATACAGATATTTTCTTCAACTCATTCATTGGTGATCTTGAAGAAATTTGAATCGACATCTATGATGTATGGAGTAGTGGTAGAATTAACCAATCCCCAAGGTGCAACCTGTCCAACCACCTCGCTATGTTGCGATTTCACACTAAGTTCACTCGCATTAGTACTGTATTCAGAATTAATATTCTTAAGTTTTTCCTTGGTGTTCTTGATTTCTATTTGAACCGATTCGAAGTAGTAAATCATACTAATTTGAAGGAAGAACAACACTACTATAAAAAAGAAAAATGGCATTTGACGCACAAGAGACTGGCGTGTCAAGAACTCCCCTCCTATGATTTCTCTGAAGGTAATTCCTTTGCGTTTATTTTCTTCTTTCTTTGCCATTTGTACTAACCGAACGAACATTCATTCGGTTAAAAGTTTTATTTTTTTTGACCTACTCGAAGTTTAGCACTTCGACTTCTACTGTTTCTTTCAATTTCTTCTTGTGATGGAAGGATTGGTTTGCTCTTCACTGGCTCAATCTGACGCTCGAGATTTCCGAAAAAATCCTTCTTCATCTCCCCTTCCAAATTTCCAGATCTAAGAAAATCCTTCACCAATCGATCTTCCAAACTATGATAACTGATAACCACTAATCTTCCCTCTGGCGCTAACAACTCCAATGACTGTTGAAGAAACTCTTTCAACACAGCAATCTCGTCGTTCACCACCATGCGAAACGCTTGGAACATCTGAGCCAAGAACTGCTTCTCCTTCCCGCGTTTCGCGAACGACTGCGTGCAGTCGATCAAAGCTTGCGTCGTTCCCAAAGGCTTATTCATGTCAATCTCCTTCGCCACCTTGTATGCCCCATCAAGCTCGCCATACATACGTAAGGCGTCTGTAATTTCTTGAACGCTCGACTTGTTAATCCACTCCTCGGCAGAAATTCCAGTCGATTGATTCATGCGCATGTCCAACGGTCCATTGAAACGGATTGAAAACCCTCTTTCGCCTGAATCAAATTGATGACTGCTTACTCCTAAATCCGCCAATATCCCATCGACCTGCTGAAACCCATGAAGCTGAACCCAGTTCTTAACGAATCTGAAATTTTGTGGAACAAAAATCAATCGCTCATCCTGAGGAACATTCTTCGCCGCTTCAGCATCTTGATCAAACGCGATAAGCTTTCCAGTTGTCAAGTGTTTCAATATCTCTTTCGAATGACCTCCGCCACCAAAAGTTACATCTACATAAACCCCGTCGGGCTTAATATTCAACCCCTCTATCGACTCGTTCAACAACACCGGGGTATGATAAACTTGCTCCATTATTTGTCGCCTTTTGCGTCAATGTCTTTTCTAACTTCTTCCGCCAACGCTCCGAAATCCATCTCCTCTCCCAACACCTCAGCGTTGTACTGATCCAATGCCCAGATTTCCATTTTCTGACCAAGACCCGAAATAACCAATTCATTCTTCGAACCATCTACACCGGCATATTCCAATAAACTAGCAGGCAAAGACAAACGACCAACGCTATCCAACTCAAGAAGCGTAGCTCCTTTCATGAATTTGCGCTGAAACATCTGATGCTTTTGATTGTATCGACTCAACTTCGACATCTCTTCATTCACCATGTCCCATTCTGGCTTTGGATAAACCACCAGGCACTGCGTGAAGATGTCGCGGTTAACCACCAACCCGTGATGAAGAACATTCTCCAACTGCTTTTTCAAGCGCGCAGGAAAGAGCAAACGCCCTTTTGCATCGACTTTACAGTGGTATTCTCCGAGTAGGTTTAACATTCAATTGTGAATTGTTTTCCAAAAATAATCACTTCTTCCCACTTTTTACCACTAAACAACTCAAAATAGCCATTTTGTTAAAAACTTCAACAGCACTCGACAACCCTTAACTCCATAAAACCACTGTAAATCAATATGTTTAGACCCCAAATATCACGGTGGGAAAAAGTGGGAAATGTTAATTACAATGAACACACCCCTTCATTCACCTCGAATTGTTCATTGCTTGTAACATTGGGTGGCTATTCTCGAGTAGAATCGCGTAAATTCGTCAGCTATAGATTATGGAATACACTTTAAAAACCGACGGTGACTACACCTACATTGAAGAAGGAGAGGGCAAACCCCTGGTTCTACTTCACGGATTATTCGGAGCGTTAAGCAACTTCAAAGACGTGGTCGATCATTTCAAACCTCGCTACAAAGTTGTTATCCCCATGTTACCGCTATACACAATGCCACTTCTTACAACAGGTGTAAAGTCATTGGCAGAATTCCTTCACGATTTCATTCAACATAAAAAATGGGACAAAGTGAACCTCTTGGGAAATTCATTAGGTGGACATGTAGCCTTGGTCTACACCAAGAACCATTTGGAAAGAGTGGAGTCGCTTATCCTTACAGCAAGCAGCGGATTGTATGAAAATGCTTTCGGCTCGAGCTTCCCAAGAAGAGAAGACAAAGAATTCATTCGCCAGAAAGTCGCAGTAACATTTTACGATCCAAAACATGCTACTCCGGAATTGGTCGACGAATGCTACGAAGTGGTAAACGACCGCAACCGCGTGTTGCGAATTTTAGCCCTTGCTAAAAGTGCCATTCGCCACAACATGGCCGATGATTTAAAAGACATGAATATTCCAGCCTGCTTAATTTGGGGAAAGAATGACACCATCACTCCCCCTGAAGTCGCTGAAGAATTTCAACATAAACTTCCACAAGCCAAATTGTACTGGATTGAAGAATGCGGACATGCTCCTATGATGGAACAGTCGGCTCAATTCAACACATTACTAGATGCTTGGCTGAAAGAGCAAAACATATAAAGCAAAATGAGTAAAGAATTAATTCATTCTGCTACCTTCGTAAAGTCGTCGGTAGAAACCGACAAATGTCCCCCACCCATCTACCCTGAATTCGCTTTCATCGGAAGATCGAACGTGGGTAAGAGTTCACTCATTAACATGCTCGTGAACAAAAAAGGACTTGCGAAAACATCGGCAAGCCCTGGAAAAACACAAACCATCAATCACTTCTTAATTAACGAGGAAAAACATCCGTGGTATTTGGTCGATTTACCGGGATATGGTTACGCAAAAACATCGAAGACCGAGCGAAACAAATGGGGAAGCTTCATTCGAAACTACCTCGACCAAAGAGAAAATCTAATCTGCACTTTTGTGCTTTTAGACTTCCGCATTCCGCCGCAAAAAATAGATCTAGAATTTATGCAATGGCTAGGCGAGCAAGGCTTACCCTTCTGCATCGCATTTACGAAGTGTGAAAAATTAACAGATCTTCAAAAGACTATCCGTTTCGATGCATTTAGTGCTGAACTGAAGAAGACCTGGGAAGAACTTCCGCAGTACTTCTTTACAGCATCTGTTGAGAGAATGGGTCGCGTAGAACTTCAAGAGCAAATTGCAGCTTGGAGAAAAGAGTTCGCGAAAGACTACGATTAAAGCGGAGGATTGATCTTCATCTTCTCTGCGTAGTAATCGCAGAAATCACGCATAGTCGCTGCCATACGCGCATCACCTGTGGCTTTTTCAAAACTATCCGAAAGAGTCAACAAGGTTTGATGAACGAAGAACGTCATTTCTTCCACCTGCATATCCTTCGTCCATAAATCAATACGCATTGTATTAGCCTCGGCCTTGTCCCAAACGGAAAGAATCATGGCCTTGCACTCTGCCTTCTTACCAAGCTCGGGAGCTTCCCACTGAATGGTTTCAGGAACATTGTTTTCGTCTAATTCTACTTCAATTGAAATCGTTGACTTCTTCATAAATTCGGTTTATAGGCTTGTAATATTTTCTGTGCGTTGTCTTCTTTTAAAAGACGATCAACAGTTATCTCCGGATGTTTTTCCATATAACTCTTCACCATCTCGAATCCCATGAATACTCCCAATTGCGGGGCACTTTCTTGCGGAACGTTTTCAGCATTTGTGAAAGGTGCGTATTCAAACCAACGCTGAACCAACACTCTGTTCTTGGAGAACAACACTTCTTGTCGCGCTATTTCCTTCCACACATTCAACTGATGACCTTGCGTCCAAGTGTACTGCCCAGTGTTGAATCATGAATCTCTTCAAAGGCCAACCAAGTAAGGTAGTGCGCCTTTCCATGAAAAATCATTTCAGACAACATATCATTCTCATGTTGAATCGTATCCGATTTTAACAAATAGTAATAGGCTAAATTCTTAATAGCGTTCGGCACGAGTTGAGCGCGAGTCATATCTTCTTTTTGATATTGTGGAAAAGGAACCGACTTCGTGATTCGATTGTTCTGCCCCAAATAAAAATCCAATCCAACAGCCAAATACTCATCGGTGCTGTACGCACCAATATTGAATCCTGAATTCATCCAAATCAACTGCGGTAATTTCATGTTTGGAATCAACGATTGTAGTCGCAAGGAAGACTCTAGAATTTTTTCATGAAGGGAATCGAGACGTTCTTGTGGATAGTTCCTTTCAATTTCTGATTTCAAATCTCGAAAATCGGGATGCGAAACAAATCCTTGAATCATATTCATTGTTGAGACGCTGTCGCATGGACCTGCATTCAGAATGCGCTCTACATATAAACAAAAGAAATTGCTGTACTTCGATTTAAGATTGGAAATAGCCTCTGTATTGTTCCAATCGCAACTGAAAAAATCTTGATCAAAGCGAAGCGGATTCAAGGTTTTTCCCTCCATTTCAATATCAATATCTTTATGCTTGTCTAACTCTCCGCATGAGTAACAGAGCATTGTCAACAAAATTGACAACAGTAGAATATAAGAATTCGTTAGATTTGGCATAGTTATTTGCAAAAGTCATTAAAAAAGACATTGATATGAAAAAAATAAACATCTTAATTCTATTCAGCTTATTGACAACCTTGTCAATTGCGCAGACCTCTACAACCCCATCGAATAAGTTTCGTTTAGGGTTTAAAGTTTCTCCAAATGTCTCTTGGCTCGCAAGCGATAATGGGAATATGACGGTGGGCGACAAATCGCTTCAATTTGGATACGGATTGAATTTCGATATTTTCTTCGCCGAGAATTATGCCATCGGAACTGGGTTTAACATCAATAACACGGGAGGCAAGTATTCTTATTTCGCTGAATATTTTGGTGAAGATAAGGACGCCCAAGGAACTGTACTTTACGACATGAAACAAGTGGGTCTTACTAGCAGAGATCTGCGATTGCAATACCTTCAAATTCCATTGACCTTCAAAATGAAAACCGCAGAAATTGGCTACATCACTTACTGGGGACAATTCGGATTAGGTCTGAACATGAATCTCAAAGCAATCAGCAATGACGAAATTGATTTTCTGAGTTACCAAGATAAAAATTCATTTGAATGGACGACTTCAAACCGCGAATCAACAATCACTGAAAAAAATGACATCAAGAATGAAGTAAATATTTTTTCTTCGAATTTAATTTTCGCAGCAGGCATTGAATACAACCTTTCTGGAAACACCAGCATTCTCGCTGGTCTTACTTTTCAAAATGGATTCACAGATGCATTGAAAGGTAATGGAGTTGCAAAAGATTCGAATACGAACACCTTCATATACAACAACGACAGTAAGAAAACTTTGAAGACATTCGAATTGTCTGGACTTCCGAACTATGTTGAATTGAACATTGGCATTTTATTCTAAGAATTAACTTTCACTTTGTAAATCCCGTACCTTTGAGGTTCGGGATTTTTTTATGAAAAAAAAGGAAACAGTTGATTTTATTGTAGACTGGCTTCGCCAATATTGCGAAACAAGTGGTATGGCCGGATTCGTCGTTGGGGTAAGCGGAGGTATCGATTCTGCGCTAACTTCAACTCTTTGTGCCCTAACTGGAATGCCAACGCTCTTGGTTGAAATGCCAATTCACCAAGCCGAAAGCCAAGTCACACGAGCCCAACAGCACATGACTTTTCTAGAAAATAGATTTGATTGCGTGAGTTGTGAGCGAGTAGAGTTAACGACCTCTTTCGATACGCTCGTCCAATCACTTCCGCCTTCAGGAAATCAGGCGTTGTATAACTTAAGTTTGGCCAACTCGCGCGCGCGACTTCGAATGACAACCCTTTACTACTTCGCGGGAATACACAGATACCTCGTTGCTGGCACAGGAAATAAAATAGAAGACTTCGGTGTTGGTTTCTTTACGAAATATGGAGACGGCGGAGTAGATCTTTCACCCATTGCCGACTTAACGAAAACGGAAGTCTATTCTCTTGCAGAATCGCTAGGTGTGCATGAAGATATATTGAATGCCGCGCCAACTGACGGATTGTTCGGTGACGATCGAAGTGACGAGGATCAATTAGGAGCAAGTTACCCAGAGTTGGAATGGGCCATGAACTATACCGAAAATGGTGAAAACCTTTCTATTCGCCAACGTGAAGTTTTGGTGATCTACCAAAAATTGAACAGACAAAATCAACATAAAATGCAGCCCATTCCGGTCTGCATAATTACAGACGACTTAAGATAATGATGAATTTAGACTTAACAGGAAAGACAGCGGTGGTCTGCGGAGCGACACAAGGAATTGGTTTTGCAACTGCCACGCAATTGGCAAAACAAGGAGCATCGCTAATACTCATTGCCCGAAGCGAAGAACGCTTAACGCACGCCATTACTCAATTGGAAAATTCGGAAAGACACTCATATGCTGTTGCCGATTTCTCTCATCCTCAATCGGTGAAAGAAGCCATTCAACAAGTTACAGCAGCGCATACTGTAAATATTCTAGTTAACAATACGGGTGGACCAAATCCGGGAAAAGCCATTGATGCTGACATAGAAGAATTCCGTCAAGCATTTAACGCACATCTCATCTGCAATCAAATTTTAGCACAAGCTGTGGCAGAGGGCATGAAAAAATCGGGCTACGGCCGTATTGTAAATGTTATTTCAACTTCAGTCAAACAACCTCTTCCGAATTTGGGCGTTAGCAATACCATTCGCGGAGCAGTCGCCAATTGGAGTAAGACGCTCGCATCGGAACTTGGCGCCTTCGGAATTACAGTAAACAACGTGCTTCCTGGGGCTACTTCAACAGGACGGTTGGAGCAGATCATGAACAACAAAGCTGCGAAGACTGGACACACCGCAGAAGAAGTGAAACACGAAATGGAAAACGAAGTTCCTTTGAAACGACTTGCTAAACCTGAAGAAATTGCGAATGCTATTTCTTTCTTATGCTCTCCGGCGGCGGCCTACATCAACGGGATTAATTTACCCGTTGACGGAGGAAGAACACTTTCGCTGTAAGATCCCTATTTAAACTTCGTGCTTTACAAATAGTGAAACACAACTGCTATTGCTAAAACTGTTGCAATTGCCTGTATCATTAATTTCAAGAAAATTGGAAGTGGCAGTGCGAATGCAAGTACCATAAGCAACAGTGCTATCCAAAAGTTTTTACTGAATCCTTCCAACAGGAATATCGTTAATGCTGGAAGAAACAAGGCGAGCACAATAAACAAAACCATTTCCAAATCTGAGTCTATCGACTGACCCAATTTGCTTTCACTCTTGGCTGAAATATTTTGAATAGGTGAAACCGCTTGAATGATCTGCCCCAATTTCTCTGTTCTTGAATCGTCCAATGAAACATCTTTTGAGACATTTCGCGAAGCGTCTTGCGAAGCATCTTGTATAAAATCTGGCGCTGCGTCTTGAGCAACATCTAGCGGAGCATCTTGTGCAACATCTATTTCAAGACTCTCCGAAAGATTCTGCGAAAGCTCTTGCGAAGCGTCTTGCATAGCATCTTGTGAAACATCTTGTGAAACATCTTGAAACCGGTCTTGTGCAACATCTTGATTCGAATCCTGCTTTGCAAAATGATTCCATTCAATATGGTAGCCGGGCTGGTAAACACGTTTCTCAACTGAGCAAGAAGCCAAAGAAACGATGGCCAAAACAAGAACAATCCAATTTCTATTCATGATGAAAGTTTTTATCTGTAGTTCGAATGTAGGCTATTCCATTCAACATAAAGCAAAAGAGAAGGGTTGACTTTCGTCAACCCTCACTTTATATCTGTTGATACAAATTAATATCTGTAAGCATCATTCTTGAATGGACCAGCAACTGGAACCCCAATGTAATCTGCTTGACTTTGTGTTAATGTTTCCAACTCAACACCAATCTTCGCTAAGTGCAACATAGCAACCTTTTCATCAAGGTGCTT
>JBJOON010000012.1:0-19528 GCA_046051235.1 Bacteroidota bacterium | reverse complement strand
ACAATTTCCAGTAACATAGCTCCTCCTTTCTAATAATAACATATTTAAATAAAATTTATTATTTCAATATGAATTAATTTAAATACAACAACAGCTAATACAAAAACTTAACTTCAACTTATTCCTATAACTATCAAATTCCAAAAAAGTATCGTTAAATCAATCATTGATTCTGAACCTTGAAACTTCATTTCTAAACGAAAGAAATTCCATAATCATAATAATTTATACTCGTCAACCTTTGGCTATATTCCTACTTCGTAATTGGATCTACGTTATTCCTACTGCGTAATTGGAACTGCGTTGTTAGAACTTCGTTGTGGGAACTACGTTGTTAGAACTTCGTTGTGGGAACTGCGTTGTTTTAAAAAGTCGAAGACATTCGTTACTTCGTAACATTCGTGGCTATGCCACATTAGTGGCTCTGCCACATTACTTCTGTCTAAAATACAACCTCACCGGCACCCCCGTCAATCGGAAGTTCTCGCGGAGCTTGTTTTCAAGGAAGCGTTGGTAAGAGGAAACAACGTTCTGAGGTGTGTTGCAGAAGAATGCAATGGCTGGACTCTTCGTTGGCAATTGCGTTACGAACTTGATCTTCACTTCTTTTCCTTTGACAATCGGTGGCGGATAAGCCTGAATGATTGGCAACATAATGTCGTTCAACTTCGAGGTTGGGAAGTGTTGCAAACGGTTTTCATAAACCTCTACTGCTGCTTCCAACGCTTTCAAAATACGTTGCTTCGTAACGTTCGAGGTGAAGATGATAGGCACATCGGTAAACGGCGCTATGCGCTTCTTAATCTCTTCGGTCATGATGTCCACACTCTTGTGGTCTTTCTCTACCATGTCCCACTTATTCACCAATATAACAATCCCTCTGTTGGCTTCCGTAATCTCGCCGAAGATTGTTAAGTCTTGCTTCGTAATTCCTTCCACCGCATCAATCAACAACATACACACGTCGGCGTTGCGAATAGACTTAATGGTACGAATGGCACTGAAGAATTCAATGTCGTCTTCAATCTGCTTGCGCTTGCGCAATCCAGCCGTGTCAATCAACATCAATTCTTTGTTGAAGGCTTTGAAGTGCGTGTGCACCGCATCGCGCGTGGTTCCCGCCACATCGGAAACAATACTTCTGTCGTTGCCCAACAAGGTGTTCAACAACGAAGATTTTCCTACGTTCGGTCTTCCCACAATGGCAATCTTTGGAAGATCGGGCAGTTCAGACTCATCAATCTCAGGCATATCCTGAAGCAACTCATCTAACAAATCTCCAGAACCGTATCCGTTGTTCGCACTAATGCTGAACAACTTTTCGCCGAATCCTAACGCGTAGAATTCAGTCGCTAATATTTCTTTGTCAGAGGTATCTACTTTGTTACAAACCAAGACCACTGGTTTGTTTGCACGACGCAACATGTCTGCAATCTCTTCGTCCCACTCGGTTAATCCTTCCTTCACGTCTACCATGAAGAGGATTTTATCTGCTTCAGCAATTGCCAAACGAACCTGACTGTTAATGTCTTGTTCGAAGGCATCGTCGCTGTTCGTAACCACTCCACCGGTATCTACAACAATAAATTCTTTTCCACCCCATTGACCTGTTCCGTACTTACGGTCACGGGTAACACCCGCCGTTGGTTCCACAATAGCGTCTGATGTTTCGGTAAGACGATTAAATAACGTTGACTTCCCTACATTCGGTCTACCTACAATAACAATAGTATAACTCATGTGGCAAAGATACGCACGAATGAAGCGTTTCGGTATTGACCGAGATTACAAAGGCTTGTTGTTCTGCATCCAGCAGTAAATCTTCTTGATCTGCGTATCGGTAAGTTTGGTTCCGTTCTGCGGCATGGCGCTGTATCCAGCATCGTGTTCAACAGACCCCAACACCGCGTCGTTATTAGCAGCGGCAGCTCCCGCATAAGTGCTTAGATCAATGCCTGAAGAATGATAGGGCGTATCGTGACATCCTGAAGTTGCGCAATTAGCATCGTAAATGGCCTTAATGTCGTTGTTGTAGGTTGGAATGTTTCCCGTGCAGTCGTATCCTTTTTGATACTTATCGCAGCTCACAAAAGAAAACACAATAAAGAACACTATTAAGAGAGAGAGTAGAGCCTTTTTCATAATCCTGAGTTTACGCGAATGTACTCGATGAAAAGAAGAATTCCTTTCGATTTAAAATAAAAAAAAGAGCTGTCGAAAGACAGCCCTTTTCATCGTAAGGGAATAATCAACCTATTCTTTTACGAAAGGAACGCGTTGAATTTGATTGCTGTTTTGAAGCGATAGGAAGTAATATCCATTGCTCAATTCAGAAACATTCAATTGGAAAGTGTTGTTGATAGAACCTGCACCGAAGTTGTTCGCGAATACTTCTTTTCCGTCTATTGAATAGATACGGATAGTCGTGTTTTCGCTTGGATTCAATTGTGAAGCCTTCACAACCATATTTCCTGAAGTTGGATTCGGGAACATGTTTACTGACGTAGCATTCGATGTTAGCTCATTCACGTTGTTCGGATAAGTTCCGGTAGTGTTCAGCCAGAAACCGTTCATTTGCGCTCCGCCTGGACCAGAAACTCCGTTTGCATCCATGGTGAAGGTTACGCAACTTGAAGCTGAACAACCGTCCATATAATAAACCGTTAAGCAAACCGTGTAAGTTCCGATTGAATCGTAGAAATAAACTGGGTAGAACTCATTCGAAGTCATTCCGTTTCCAAAATCCCATGAAACATAACTTACATTGGAAAGATCTTCATTCCAGTAAATCATTACAGCGTTCTCCATTTCAACCATAGAGTCTGGCATTAATTCAATAGAAGTAGTACAACCTGTTGTATCTAATGAACAATCTGAATTCACTCCGAACACTTCAGATTGAAAACTTCCTGCAAGCATATCTGCAGCTAGCAAAAGAACCCCGTTAGATGTAACGGTAATTCCTGAGGCCGAACCTCCGTCCCATCCGTCTCCGAATGAATCGTACATGTTCAAGGTGAAACATCCATCTGCAAGACAAGCAAAGCCTGTCATCGTAGTATTCGATGTTGTTGCGTAACCACCGATGATTACCGTTCCGTTTGAATCTGTAATGTTGTAAGAACTCTCATTTGCGAATTGTCCAGGATTGAAGTCAACAGTAATTGGTGTTCCTGAAGTACATCCTGTGAAGCAAGAACCGTCATCGGCAACGGCCAATGGGTTGTAGTTTACAGCAGTTGAATCTGTACAGCCGTATACTAAGATACACGAACCATCGTCGATAGTTGCTGCTGGATTGAAATTCGAAGCCAATGGGTTTGTACATCCGAAAACTTCGCCGCATGTTCCGTCGATGCTAAAGTTCACAGACTGCGTAACCAGGTTGTCAGCCAATCCTGTATGAATAACTTGTCCTTGTCCGTTGTTGATCCAGAAGTAACCGTTGTTCCATCCTGTAAGTCCAGCGTTGTTCGACATTGCTGCAGTATAGCACTCACCCGCCTGAAGACACAGGTTTGTGTTGTAGATTGCTACATTACCAAGAACAGGAGATGTCCAAACGGTGTCACCGTTTGAATTCAAAATATTCAAAGTCACTTGGTTTCCGTTTGAAAACGTGCAGATATATAATGAAGCATTCACGCTGCCTGCTCCGTTGCAGTAGGTGCAAGAACCATCGTCTACGTTTGCGTTTGAGTTGTAGTTAATAGCAGCCGCGTCTGTACATCCTTCGTATAAGCAACCAATGTTTACTGTTGCAACAGGATTGTAGTTAGAAGCAGAAGGATCCATACAACCTTGAATAGAAGCTGTTCCGCAGTTGCCTACTCCAACACCAAACATGAATTGTCCTTGGTTACCGGTAGCAAATGTTCCTGTGTAAGAGCCTTCGCCCATAACAAAAATATTCACAGAACCTCCGTTCCATCCGTCTCCGAATGAATCGAACATGTTCACGCCGTAGCATCCCGCTGGCAAACACCAAACACCGCCGCCTGCGAGTCCTGTGCCTTGTGCCACAACTGCTGAAGTTGATGTATTAACTACTGTGTAACTCATTTCTCCCGGAAAAGATCCTGGAGTAATGGTGTAAGACACTTGCGTACAAGTTGAGTCTATTTGGGCATTTGCCACGAAGCTTGCTGCAAA
Organism: Bacteroidota bacterium; assembly: GCA_046051235.1. Lineage (GTDB taxonomy): Bacteria > Bacteroidota > Bacteroidia > Flavobacteriales_D > Sanyastnellaceae > CAIZGX01. The sequence continues at coordinate 15,376 of JBJOON010000012.1, read as the reverse complement.
CAGCAATGACGCGAAAAATAAACGTAAAGTTTGTTTCATAGTAAAAGGTTAGTGTTGCGAATATATATTGACTCGTTGTTAGTCAGACAATAATGACGTGGAAAAAGTTGCTTCAATGTTGGAAAGTTCTTTTTTAGTAATTGAAGAATCGACTTATTCTTTTACGAAAGGAAGGCGTTGAATTTGATTGCCGTTTTGAAGCGATAAGAAGTAATATCCGTTGCTCAATTCAGAAACATTCAATTGGAAGATGTTATTGACAGAACCTGCACCGAAGTTGTTTGCGAATACTTCTTTTCCATCTATTGAATAGATACGGATAGTGGTGTTTTCGCTTGGGTTCAACATAGATACTTTCACTGAAAGGTCTCCTGAAGTTGGATTCGGGAACATGTTGATTGTGCTGCTTGCTGCATTCATTTCAGCTACAGCGTTCGGGTAAGTACCGGTAGTGTTCAACCAGAAACCGTTCATTTGTGCGCCACCTGGACCAGACACTCCATTTGCATCCATTGTGAATGTCAAACAGCTTTCAGAAACGCAACCATCATTGTAGTAAACAATCAAGCAAACTGTGTAAGTGCCATATGTATCGTAGAAATATGTTGGGTAAAACTCATTCGATGTCGCACCATTTAAGAAATCCCAAGTCACAGAGCTAATCGCAGATAAATCTTCATTCCAATAGATCATTACCGAATTTTCCATTTCAACCAATGAATCGGGAACCAATTCAATTGTCGTTGAGCAAGGAACGGTATCCAGCGTGCATTCAGAGTTAATTCCAAAAATCAATGATTCAGAAAATCCTGAATCGAGATTTTCAGTTAAAAAAACCGAACCGTTCACATTGATAGTGACTCCAGAAGTAATAGTGCTGTCCCATGCCTCTCCGTTCCAATCATACAAGATTAAGGTGTAACAATCGTCTGGAAGACATCCGTAAGAAGTGTTATTTACAGCAGGTTCAAAAAAGGTGGTATACATTACAGAATTACCAAGTTCATCATTAATTGAGTAAAAAACATCACTTACATTGCTTCCTGGGGTATAAGACACAAGTACAATGTTTCCCGATTCGCAGCCTGTAAAGCAAGTTCCGTCGTCTACAACAGCTGAAGGGTTATAGTTCAAAGCGACCGGATTTGTGCACCCCGATAATAGAATACATGACTCATCATCTATAGTTGCATCTGCATTGTAGTTCGTAGCGAGTGGATTTGTACAACCGAAAATCTCTGCACACGCACCGTCTGCACTGAAGATTAACGATTGCGTAACCAAGTTATTTGCTAAGCCCGCGTTAATGACTTGTCCTTGACCGTTGTTGATCCAGAAGTAACCGTCATACCACCCTGGTAATCCAGCGTTGTTAGACATTACCGCTGTATAACATTCTCCCGCTTGCAAACAAACATTCGTGTAGTATACGGCAACATCGGTAAAGAGCGGAGAAGACCAAACGGTATCTCCTGCAGAATTCAAGATATCAAGGGCAACTTGATTTCCGTTTGAAAATGTACAGATATAAAGATTAGCGATCAAGTTTCCAACTCCGTTACAATAGAAACAAGAACCGTTGTCAACATTCGCACTTGGGCTAAAGTTGGTAGCCGCTTGATCTGTGCAACCTTCATACAAACAGCCCATGTTAACGTTCGCTAGAGGGCTGTAGTTGGAAGCCGCTGCATCCATACACCCTTCAACATCTGGTGTTCCACAATTTCCTACTCCAACTCCAAACATGAACTGAGCTTGGCTTCCTGTTGCAACTGTTCCACTGTATGAGCTTTCCCCCATAACAAAAACATTCAATGAACCTCCGCTCCATCCATCGCCGAATGAATCGAACATATTCACACCATAACATCCAACAGGCAGACACCAAATACCGCTCAAGGTTGAACCTGTTCCGTTAGCGACAACAGCACCAGTTGCAGTATTCACTACCGTATAGCTCATTTCAGTTGGGAAAAATCCTGGGGTCACTGTGTACGATACCTGGGTACAAGTGCTGTCTGCTTGTGCTTTCGCAGCGAAATCCGTCGCAATGAGAAGAGCAATTAAAAATAAACGAAATACTTGTTTCATTTTTGTAATTATAAATACTAAGATATACTGAGTCGTTGAAAATCAGACAATCAACATTGAAAAAAGTTGCTCAATGTTGGAATTGTGGAAAAATGCCTATTCAAAAATGGCTCCACTGCCTATTAATTCTTCCCCCAGATAGAAAGCGGCAAACTGTCCTTTCGCTACGCCGTATTGGGTTTCGTGAAAAATCACGTAGGTAAAATCTCTTCCCACCGAAACATTCGCTTTGAAAAGTGGTTGTCGATAGCGAATGCGGCATTCGACTTCTAAAACGCTTCCATTCAAAGGTTTCATATGCTCTTGAATCCAATGTGCCTCTTCGTTTCGAATGGCCAATCCTCTACGGGCCAAGGCCGGATGAGTTTCTCCTTGCGCCGAATAGACAATGTTTTTCTCTACGTCAATGGCTACCACAAACAACGGAATGGCTTGTCCGCCTATTCCCAACCCTCGTCTCTGGCCCACCGTATAATAATGTGCTCCATTGTGTTCACCAACATCGTCGCACATTTCAGGAGTAAAGACATGTGGTCTTGCGAGCACGGCTGGATCTGAAGACGTTTCGTTCACCAATTCATTCAATTGAGGAAGAAATTCATCTTTTATACGAAGGACGCGTCCTTTTTTCGGTGCCAATTGCTGTTGAAGGAAGACGGGCAGTTTCACCTTCCCTATAAAACAAAGCCCTTGCGAATCTTTTTTATCAGCATTTGGAAGCTGAAGCTCTGCAGCAATAACGCGAACCTCCGGCTTGGTCAATTCTCCAATGGGGAAAAGAGCCTTGCTCAATTGGGCCTGATTGAGTTGACACAAGAAGTAGCTCTGATCTTTATTTCCGTCGACACCAGAAAGCAAATGGTAGTGCGTCTCTCCGTTTTCAACGGATTCAGACTTCCGAACATAATGTCCGGTTGCGACGAAGTCGGCTTTCAGCTGCTCAGCAGCCTTTAAGAAAACATCGAATTTGATTTCGCGGTTGCAGAGTACATCTGGGTTCGGTGTTCTTCCGAGTTCATATTCGCGAAACATATATTCCACGATGCGTTCGCGGTATTCAACGCTAAGGTCTAATACATGGAAGGGAATTCCCAAGTGCTCTGCTACGAGCATGGCATCGTTTGAATCGGTAATCCAAGGGCATTCGTTATTGATAACCACAGATTCGTCATGCCAATTGCGCATAAAAACTCCAATTACCTCGTACCCTTGCTCTATGAGCAAATGCGCGGTAACTGCAGAATCTACTCCGCCAGATAAACCAACCACTACCCTTTTCATTCTGCAAAATTACGCAAGACGCTTTGAAATAGCTTCAAGAAACAAAAAGAAAGAATTACATTTGACAGAGGTCGCTTCAGGCAACCCTTGAAATTAATTTCGTCTTAACACAAATTATTGGTGTCAACAGAACGCTCCCAACAAGAACTGATTGACGGCTGCCTTAAAGGAGACAGCCGAAGCCAACATGCTATTTATAAAATGTATTACGGGAAGATGAAGGCTGTGTGTTTGCGTTACGCAAGCTCCACAGACGAGGCGAAAGACATGGTGCAGGACGGGTTCATTAAAGTTTTTTCTAGCCTAGAAAAATTTGAGGGAAACGGATCTTTGGAGGGGTGGATTAGACGGATAATGGTAAATCTATCGATTGACCAATACCGAAAGAAGAAGCACCACGTGGACCTTGACTTAGAAAATTCGAAACACTTTGTAGAAGAGAGTGCAGATGAGGAAGACGAGCAAGAATCTGATATTTACGACTTTCAACCCCACCACATTGTTGAAGCCATGCAACTTTTGACACCTGTATATCGTACAGTTTTCAACTTGTATGTCTTCGAAAACTTTTCTCACCAAGAAATTAGTGAGAAACTGGGCATTAGTTTAGGGACCTCAAAAAGTAACTACGCGAAGGCCAAGAAGAACATGAAAAAGATATTATTAAAAAATAAAATTAACGCGGCGAATGAACAATAACCCGTTGGATAAATTCGAACAAGGAATACAAGACGCTTATAAAAATTATGAGTTGCCTTACAGTTCTTCTGAGTTCTCACAAGTGAGCAGACGCCTGTTGCGCAAGCGCTTATTTAGCGGCCTTGCTTTGTGGGGAAGTGTTGCGGCGGTTACAGCTATTGTTGGTGTATCTGGATACCTAGTTATTTCTAGCGAAAACAAAACCGTTGCTTCAGCAACTCCAAATGCTTCAGAGGTAACGAACACTGTTTCTACACCCAATACAGATGATGTTGCGAATGGCGACTCTTCAAATGGAATTACTGGAATTATTTCAGAATTCAACAAAGACGTCATCAACAACACCTCGGCTTTAAAGAACAATTCAACCTCAGAAAGCACTACCACTGAGTCATCTTCGTTATCGAACGCAGTCACTAGTGCAACCGCCGCAAATGATAATGCAAACACCTCTGACCCTAACGCGGCGCAAGTATTCGAGCGAATTGAGAATAAAAACAAATCGTTATACATTGAACCTAGCGTTCGCACAGCTTGTGCTGGAGCTGAAGTTAATTTCACCGCTAAAAACAGTCCGAAAAACGGAAGCTATTTGTGGAATTTCGGCGACGGTAGTTTTTCCAATCAAGAAAATCCTATCCACATTTTCAAAAAATCTGGAACTTTCGATGTGTCTTTGTCTGTAACAAATCCAAACGACGGCCAAATCTCGACAATCGCAATGCGCGACTTGATTACGATTAATCCGAAACCTGAAGCCGATTTCGAGTGGTCGTACACAAATAGTCCTGTTGGTGAGCCTACGGCCAAGTTTGTAAACACCAGCGTGAATGCTAACAGTTTCGTTTGGAGATTCACTGAAAACAGAAGCTCTACTGAAGTCTCTCCGAGTGTTATTTATAGCTCAAAAGGCAAGCAACCTGTCATTCTTGAAGTACAGAACTCTTTCGGCTGTAAAGACGAACAAGTGAAGATTGTTCAAGTCAATGCAGACTTCAATTTAGGAGCCGTTATGAAGATGAGTGAACACGACATTGCGTTCATGCCAGACGCTTTGAAAAAAGGCGGAAACAAATTTAAACTTTCCATTTATGACGGAGAAAATATTATCTTCGAATCTACTTCTAAAACGAAAGTTTGGAAGGGTGAAATGAAAGGTGGAAAAAAGGCAATTGCGGGGCAGCAATTCCCTTGGATTGTTTTAATCTACGGTGAAGACGGTAACGACGCCCGTTACTACAGCGGCACACTTACTATTGTACCTTAACCAAAACCTCAAATATCAGATGCTTAAGAGCCTTTTCGAAGGCCCTTAAGCATTTTTTTTTTGCAAAAGACTTGTTGTTTTTTTTTCCTAACTTCGCAAGACTTTTTTATTCGAATACTAATGCAACCATTTTTCAACTGAAAATGTCTGTAAACTAAATAATTTGAAAGAATGAATAAATTCTTGACTTTCGCATCTGTAGTTGCTTTGACGCTTTTGAGTTCCCTAGTTCACGCCCAATGTGGGGCTCCTGGTAATTATTGTATGAGTACCACTACAATTTCTACTTGCTCAGGTTCATTATTTGATGCTGGGGGTGGATCTGCATACCCGGATGACAATTACACCATGACCATATGCCCTGATACTCCGGGTGATGTTATTCAATTGAATTTTTCGGCATTTCAACTACAAACCTCTCCAAACGCTAACAACAGTGACTATCTTGCTGTTTTTGATGGCCCGAACACTTCTTCCCCATCGTTAGGTAGTTACACCAATAATTCTTTGCAGGGACTTCAAATAACCGGCACGGTGAACAATCCTTCCGGCTGCTTGACTCTCGTATTTTCAGACAATGGAAATCCAAATGCTGGCTCTCCTGGTTTTGAGGCATCGATTTCGTGCACCACACCTTGCGCATCCCCTACTCAAAACTCCGTTATTACGAATCCTTTGCCAGCAGGTAGTATACAGTCTGTTTCTATTTGCACGGGCGATGAAGTAAATTTCAGTGGGGCTGGCTCTTTTGCTGCTCCTAATTTTACTTTAGTCCAGTATATTTGGAACTTCGATGATGGTCCGATTGATAACGTTTCTGGTCAATCATCATCTCATACCTTCAATGAACCTGGTGAATATATCGTTACCCTTACCGTGGAAGACAACAACGGCTGTCAAAGTTTGAATACAACTCCGCTGCAAGTCTTGGTTTCAACAATTCCTATTTTTCCTGAACTTAACAACATTACTGCCTCTACATGTTTTGGTGAACAAGTAATTCTAGAAGGATCGTCAGAAAGCACGCAATGGACCGCTTTGCCCCCCCAAGTTGTCTCCGGTGAAACTTATTTATCAGACGGCGCAGGCTTTTCATTTTCTTCAACTATTAACTTTGATTTTTTTGAAGATGGGTCAACCTTAACAACTTGTTCGGACTTATACAGTATTATGGTAAACATGGAGCATAGTTACATGGGAGATTTAGGAATAAGTATAACATGTCCCAATGGAACAACCGTTGATTTAGTAACCTATGGAACTAACGGAGGTGGCACAACTTTCTTAGGTCAACCCATTGATGTTTTTCCTGAAACAACCGATCCAGGCATTGGATGGGATTATTTTTGGTCACCAACCTCTACCAATGGCACTTGGGGAGAAGCTGTTACAGCTGGTCTTACTACGCCCGTAACAGATCCAACCCAAGGCAACTCCTTAAATTCGGGAACTTATGCTTCTCAAGAAGATTTGTGTGCCTTAGTGGGGTGTCCTTTAAACGGAGATTGGACATTTACTGTTACCGACAACCTAGTATCAGACAACGGCTATATTTTCGAGTGGGGACTCAATCTAAACCCAGCCCTATTTCCAGACGTAACAACATTCACACCCTCAATTGGTGTGAATTCTGACTCTTCTTATTGGTCGGGACCAAACATTGTTGTCTTAGACCCTGATGCAGACATTGCCACCATTGACCCGCCCGCACCAGGGACTTATGAATACACTTATCATGTGGTAAACAATTTTGGATGTTCGTTCGATTCAACCATACAAGTTACTTTTACCGAACCCCTGACTATTACTGCTGGCCCAGACTTGACCTATTCTTGCAATCCGATAACGCTTCAAGGTGGATTTCAAGGGATTCCGACTCCAAGCTGCTCCCAAGATGGTGGAGTCTTCGATTACTGCTACAATGACAATGAGAATTTCACTTGGACCTTCTGCCCAGATGATCAGAATGATGGGGTGACGTTTATGACCTTTGCATTTATTTCAGGACAAATGGAAAACTTCTGGGAAGAGTTCAACGTTTATGACGGACCTGATGCTACCTACCCTCAAATTGGAAACTGGACCACCGGAGATGCAACCGGACAATCTTGGACTGCTACGAATGCTAGTGGTTGCATTACAGTTACTTTTTCATCAGATGTCTCAGTTTCCTGTGCATCTCCTGGGTTCTTACCATATCAACCTTGGACTTATGATGTAAACTGTACCAATGGTGGACCACAGTATACCTGGGAATGGACACCAGCAGTCAACCTTGATAATCCAAACTTACCCGAACCCACTGTAAATTCTTTAAGTCAAGAAACTGTATTTCAACTTGTAGGTTATCCAATTGGACACCCAGACTGCGCTAGCACAGATGAATGCACTGTTAGTATTGACCCTGTTGGTGATCCTGGTATTGACAATTCAATTAACATCTGCTCCACCGACCCGTCCTTTCCGATGCTACCTTTATTAGGAGGAACGCCTGTCTCTACAGGTGTATGGACTAGTCCCAGCAACACCCCTATTACAACTGGTGTTTTTGATCCGATGTTAATGACTCCCGGAGCTTATACCTACACTGTTACTCTCGGTGTGTGTTCTCTTTCATCTACTTTAAATATCTCATTCGCAAGTCCTACAACAATGACTATTGCAAATGATACGACAATTTGTTTCATGGGAGACCTAAACTTGGATCAACTAACTCAGTCTTCCGGACAAGCTCCGTTCACTTATGAATGGACCTACAATGGAACAGTGGTAGCGAATACACCCGATGCACAGATTAATCCTTCTGTCAGTGGTCAAGCGTGTTTAACCGTAGTAGACGACTGTGGTTATACTATTACACAATGTTTTAATGTCACTGTTGCACCCGAAGTAACTGTCTCATTTACATCGCCGGACCCATCTAGTTGTTGGCCAGAGACATTAACTTTAATCAATACAACAGACCCAAGTACTTACCAAAATATGGCATGGGAAATTAGCGATGGGACCTACCAATTAAATCAAAATGAACTTGATTTAAACTTTGCTGCACCAGGAGTGTATGATGTGACTCTGTCTGTTGTAACAAGTATTGGCTGTACATACAGTTCTACCATTCCTAACTTCTTGACATCCTTCGATTCTCCAGTGGCAGGATACATAGCTGATCCGCAACCAACTGATGCTAATAACACAGAAATAAATTTCACAGACCAATCAATTGGGAACATTGCGACATACGAATGGATTTTCAATCTTGGAGCACCGCTAGGAACGTCTTCAGCGCAGAACCCTACATTCACCTTCCCACAAGGAACAGGTGGAGATTATCCTGTTCGATTGACTGTTACAGATGTTAACGGATGCACCGATTTCATTGAAGGTGCAATTATCATTCGTAACATTTCCCAATACTACCTACCAAACACATTCACCCCGAACAATGACGGCCTGAACGATGTGCTTATGGTGGTTGGAAGTGACATTGATGAAAATCGATTCAAGTTGGATATCTTTAACCGTTGGGGAGATATTGTATTCAGCACAACCAATCCGTCTACCGCGTGGACTGGCAATACATATAATGGAGCATATTATTGCCCGGAGGGGGTTTACAATTGGAATGCCGTGATTGTATCAAAATCAACTGGAGAGCGCTTCGAAATTCAAGGGCATTTGAATTTGATTCGCTAATAAAAATCTTTTTACAGCAATGCCCTCTAGGATTATCTTAGAGGGCATTTTTGTTTGAAGCAAACTACGACTATGGCGGCCAATACAGTTTTCGGATGGGTAATTAAAAAGCGACTTCACCAAATGGAGTTATTCAAACAGTACCCGCTCGAAGTACAAGAAGAGATTCGCCAAAAACTTATCGATGAGGCTGCTCTTACCACATTCGGTAAAGAGCACAAATTCGAGCACATTCATTCGCTTGAAGACTTTCGCAAAGCTATTCCTCTTCGATCATATGAAGATCATTTTCCTTACATAGAAAGAATGATAAACGGAGCAGGCAATGTCCTATGGCCTGGTAAAACGAAGTGGTTTGCGAAAAGTTCAGGAACAACAAATAGTCGCAGTAAATTCATTCCGATTTCAAATGAGAATTTGGAAGAGGGCCATTACAAAGGCGGAAAAGATCTGCTTGCAATATTCTATCAACTGCGCGAAAACGCCGATTTGTTTTCTGGAAAAACATTGATTGTTGGTGGCAGTACCAAGATGAGTGAAGAGGAAGAAAATACAATTGGCGATCTAAGTGGAATTATTATTTCGAATTTACCATTCTGGGTGGAAATGAAACGCGTTCCCCAACGAGAGATCTCGCTTATGGACAATTGGGAAGAGAAACTCGATGCTATGGCACTGAACACTATGAATGAAGATGTTCGGGTGCTCTCGGGTGTGCCAAGTTGGACCCTACTTCTGCTTAGAAGAATTCTAGAACTGAAGAAAGCTAATCACATTCATGAAGTTTGGCCAAACCTTCAAATGTACATGCACGGAGGAATAAGCTTCGCACCCTATCGCGAGCAGTTCAACGCTATTCTTCCCAATGGCACGACAGATTATTTCGAAACTTATAATGCCAGTGAAGGATTCTTCGGAATTCAAGATCAACTGAATTCAAATGAGATGCTTTTGATGTTGGATTATGGCGTGTACTACGAATTCATTCCGCTCGAAGAATTGAGTAGCGAAAAACCTCGCGCGCTTGCTCTGGAAGAAGTAGAACTCAATCGCGTTTATGCGCTTGTCATTACAACCAATACAGGTCTTTGGAGGTATATGATTGGAGATACAATTCGCTTCACTCACCTCTACCCTTTCCGATTCCGTATTGTTGGTAGGACGAAGCAGTTCATTAATTTAACTGGAGAAGAACTCATGGTTGAAAATGCGGAGGCCGCAATGCGCAAGACCTGCACGCACATGAACATTCACGTTGTGGAATATACCGTTGCCCCTTCCTTCCCGAAAGAAAATGAAACCGCAGCGCATGAGTGGTTTATTGAATTTGGAAACAATGATTTCGATTTTGACCGTTTTTGTTTTTTACTGGATGAAAACTTACGCGATGAAAATTCAGATTACGATGCGAAGCGAAACACAAATTTAAATTTAGGGTTTCCCATTGTGCACAAGGGAAAGAAAGATGTGTTTTATACTTGGTTGAAGCAAAAAAACAAACTAGGCGGACAGCATAAAATACCACGATTAGCAACGGATCGTGTGTGGTTGGAAGAATTAATTGAATTGAACAAATGAGAAAAACCATCGTTGTAACACTATGTCTATTTGCGATTGTATTCCGCATACAAGCGCAACATCGCGTGCAGTGTGATGCGCTTGGAAACACATATGAAATTTATTCAGACCACATAACGAAACACAGTTCCAACTTCAACCTAGATTTCAGACTGAGTACCTTGCAATACGGAACTTCGGCGCAATTAGATTTAACAAACCCCTTGGTTCCCTTTCTTTTTTTTGAGGATCAAGGATCGCTCGTGTTTTTAGATAACACGATTAATGTTTTAGAAGAACCTGTATTTTTAAACGAACGCTTTCAAAGTCAGATAACGTGTGTGGCAGGATCGAAGGGTGATGCATTTTGGATTTGGGATGCAAATTCTAGCACGTTAATTCGCACGAACAGGCAATTTGAAATACTGAGCGAATCTGCGAATCTATCTTACCTCTTGAAGACCACACTTCAGCCCATACAGATTATTGAAAACGGTCAGCACGTTTATTTAATTGATGCTGAAAAAGGAATTCTTTTGTTCTCGATATTCGGAAATTTAGAATTACAGACCCAGCACTTTTCAACCCTTGACCCAGTATACCGATGGAACGACTGCATTTATTTCCGAATGGAAAATATATTGTATGAATGGAGAAATAGCGAACCTGCTCCGCGCATATTGGGTTATTTCGAATTGAATGAATTGAATGACAAAAACACGTGGCTAATTTGCGAAGGAAAACCATTCTACATTCAGCGTGAATCGGGTGAAATGAAAGAAATGAAAGGTATTGAAAACTTCCCAAAATAAGGCTTCGATATTCCACAAATTTTCTCTACTTTCGGATTTGATTATTACCCAAACGAATTATGCATATAGCTATTGCCGGAAACATCGGTTCAGGAAAAACTACGCTCACGACTTTAATCGCGAAGCACTACAAATACACCGCTCATTTTGAAGAAGTAGATAACAATCCGTACTTAAGTGATTTCTACAAAGACATGCAACGTTGGTCATTCAACTTGCAAGTATTTTTCTTGCGCAGTCGCTTCAGACAATTGATTGACATTAAGAAGAAGTCAAAGAAGATTGTACAAGACCGCACCATTTACGAAGACGCCTACATCTTCGCTCCGAACTTACACGCAATGGGTCTTATGACTACGCGTGATTTCGAGAACTATACTGACTTATTTGGAGTTATGGATGAATTCATTACTCCTCCAGATTTGTTAATATACTTGAGAGCTTCTGTTCCCACATTGGTTCAAAATATTCAGAAGCGCGGGCGTGATTACGAAGAGGCTATTCGCCTTGACTATTTAACTCGTTTGAATGAGCGTTACGAAGCTTGGGTGACTACCTATACCAAAGGAAAGTTGTTGATCATAGATATCGACAACAATCGCTTCCATGAGAATCCGGAAGATCTTGGAACGATCATCAGCGGTATTGAAGCTCAGTTGAACGGATTGTTCTAAGCGGTTATCACTTTTTGTTCATCCAACTATTTCACGCGAGGGTTTCCACTTACTTTGGAATTCTGCGAAACACCAAAGTGTCTTCTGTGCTCTGTGATTTGCTGAACTTGTAATCTTCGAGATTAAATGCCTGAAGATCTTCAATTGATTTCGGATTTGACTGAATAACAAATCGCGCCATTGCCCCACGAGCTTGTTTTGAAAATGTTGGAATAGATTTCCAATCTCCACCACTTTTTTGAAGGAATTTGAAATGAATAATTTTAAGATCGAAATTTTTCGTGTCTATGATCTTGAAATACTCGTCAGAAGATAAGTTGAGCAGACATCCTTTCGGAGCGATCTCGTTTTCAAGTTTTTTTGTCACCGCCTCGCTCCAATAAGAATAAAGGGTTTTACCCGAAACGGTTCTATAAGGAGTACCAACCATTAATCGATACGGTAGAACTGTGTCTGTTGGCTTTAAAATTCCGTAAAACCCGCTTAGTATTCTGAGTGATTGCCCAGCGGTTTTCCAATTTGATTTTGAAAATGATTTCGCGTCGAGCGATTTGAATGCCTCACCGCTGAATAGCAAAGCTGCTGGAATACCCTTCGACAAATCTTTCTTGTTCCATTTTTGAAAACGGGCCTGTGTATTTAAGGCGAGTTCATCGGTGATTTTCATTTTCTGCTTCCACTCCTCTGCCGAAACCTTTTTCAATTCAGCGCACAGCGTTTCGGTTTCTTTAGTGAACGATGGCAATGTGGGTTCTCCTTTGAACTCTTGAAATGTTTCGTTCATGAGTTTCGACGGTGAGAGAATGGCTACAAAAAACGACGGCATTAGAAGTTTGGTTTTAGCAAATATTGCGAATAGAATTTGTCGATTTCCTCAACGGCTTCATCGGCTGTATCTACCACCGAGAAGAGCATCATATCTTCCTCATTGATGTTATTCTCCGTCTCAAGAAGAACTTTTTGAATCCAGTCTACCAATCCTTCCCAAAATGATTTCCCTACTAATATAATCGGAAAGCGCCCAATCTTATAGGTCTGTATAAGCGTCAAGGCCTCAAAGAATTCATCGAGTGTTCCAAAACCGCCAGGCATAACGACGAAGCCTTGACTGTATTTCACAAACATAACTTTTCGAACAAAGAAGTAATCGAAGTTGATGCTTTTGTCGTAGTCGATGTATGGATTCGGATATTGCTCGAAGGGAAGTTTAATATTCAAACCCACGCTAGCGCCTTGTCCGTCTTTCGCTCCGATGTTACCCGCTTCCATTATACCAGGACCTCCGCCAGTAATGACGCCGTAGCCTTTCTGTGTAAGTTTGAAAGCAATTTCTTTTGCGGTGGAATAATACTGATTGTCTGGCTTCGTTCGAGCCGAACCAAAAATAGAGACACAAGGACCAATGGCTGCCATGCGCTCATACCCCTCAACAAACTCTGAGAGGATTTTAAAAATACTCCAACTGTCGTTTGACTTTAACTCGCTCCAAGAGCGCGGAGTAAACTTTCGTCTTACACGATCATCTTTTTCCATAAACCTTAATTAAAATTATTTTTCCACTACGAATTGAAATCCCACTCCATGCAAATTGATTATTTGTATGCGGCTATCTTCAGCAAAAAACTTGCGAAGCTTAGCAATATATACATCCATGGTTCGCGCAACGAAATAGGATTCTTCCCCCCAAACTAAATTGGCTAAGTTTTCACGTGTCATTACGTTACCTTTTCCTTCACAAAATGCTTTCAACAAACTGGCTTCCTTATTTGTTAAATGCTGACGCATGCCGCTTGGCCAAATGAGGTAGTTGTTTACATTATCGAAAGAATAACTACCGATAGAGTATAAAGCAGGGACAATTTTCTCTTCGTCTTTATTTGTTCTTCGAATAATATTTTGAATTCGCAAATTCAGTTCCTGAATTACGAAAGGCTTAGTTATGTAGTCGTCAGCGCCAATTGACAAACCTTTCAATCGATCAGACAGTTGTTGTTTCGCCGTAAGAAATATAAATGGCATTGAGGGAAACAACTTCTTGATGTCTTCGGCCAGATCAAATCCACTTTTCACAGGCATCATTACATCTAGCAAACAGATGTCTACGAATTCTTTTCCCAATGTTAGCAAACCCTCTCGAGCAGACCTACAACGAATGACCTCATGACCGAGATCGGTCAGTTGGTCTTGGATTACGAAACCCAAGTTCTCATCGTCTTCAACCAAAAGAATTTTACTCATTGTTTTTTGTTGCCAAAGGAATCTTTAACGTAACCGTGGTTCCCTGGTTTTCTATACTCGACACGAATATAGTTGAATTATGTGCATCCATCAACTGCTTCACGAGGTACAATCCTAAACCGAAACCTTTAATGTGATGCGTCTCGCCTAAAGGTACTCGAAAGAATCTATGAAAGAGTTCCGCATGATAAATTTCATCTATTCCAATTCCATTATCTTCTACCTGAATGACTAGTTTGCCTTCAAAAACATTACTACGAATTACAATTCGTGGTTCTGCGATATTGTACTTCAAGGCATTGTCTATGAGGTTTGTTAAAATAAGTTCGAAAGATTTTTTATCGAAATTAATTTCAGCTTCACCTGCTTCCCAAATAACTTCCGAAGTTCCCTTGTAATTATTGAATTGCAAATTCATTCTTCCGATTATGGAATTAAGCATTGGCCTTGGGGCAAAGAGTTCTTTATTTAAGTGAATGCCGATGTTGGTCATTCGAGAAACATCTAGCACCCGGTCCAGTTCCTCGCGCAGCCTCTCGCCCTCATTTCGAATAATGGAAATGTACTGATCTCGCCGAAACGGCCTAGTGTGGATATTTTCTTCGACCAAAACTTCAGCAGCCATAAGCATGGTTGAAAGCGGTGTTTTAATTTCATGGGTCACGTTGTTCACGAACTCTTGCTGCATGAGCGTCATCCTTCGTTCGTTGTAGAATGTATTAAGAATAACAAAAACAACGGTTGAATAAACAATGATTTGCACAAGGAAAAAGAACCAAAAAGCCTGTGCCATGAGCACTTCAGAAAACACTTCAGAGTAACTCAACTCTGGACTTACATATACATTAACAAACCATGATCCTGATAACAAATAGGCTAAAAACAGAAACACAAATGCCAAAGAGAGCAGAATTATAACCTTTAATTTTGGAAATGACTGTATAGATTTATTCATACTTCCTTGAGTATAATTGCCCGTTGAACTTTTTTGAACGTGTTTGGTTTTGGTTACTTTCGTATCAAATTTACTACAATAATGAAAGCATACGTTTTTCCTGGACAAG
>JBJOON010000011.1:0-19587 GCA_046051235.1 Bacteroidota bacterium | reverse complement strand
TCAACCTTTTACTGAAATTGGAAACAACGTTGTATTGTGGAGCGGCAATCACATTGGTCATCATTCGAAAGTTGATGACAATTGCTTTATCTCTTCGCACGTCGTTATAAGCGGAGGAGTAACCATTGGAAAAAATTGTTTCCTTGGTGTAAACAGCACCGTGAACAATGCTGTGAGTATTGGCGACGATTGCCTTCTTTCTTCCGCGGCATTGGTGGTCAAGAACATCCCGGAAGACTCGATAGTAAAAGGAAAAGACATCTCTCCAATCTCTTGTCGCGCTTATCATAAACTTACACCGCGATGAAGTGGAAGCGACTCGGTAGAATAGTCGAAGCCAATCCGAATTTGGAATGGTCTCAGCAATACGCTGCCATACCTACCGTGCGCATTTTAAGTGAAGATTTACTTCGTGTCTATTACTATTCCATGGATGAAGACTTCAACGGGAGAATCAGTTTTGTGGATGTTTCAGCACACAATCCTTCTGAAATTATTTTTCGAAGTGAAGATGTGCTGCTTGATATAGGAACCAAAGGTACATTCGACGACGGTGGAGTTTGTCCGTTGCAATTCCTTCAACATGAAAATGAGAATTGGTTGTACTACTTAGGTGTGCAACGCACAACAGATGTACCTTATAGATATTTTGCTGGAGTAGCGAAAGAGCAAGCCGATGGCTCGTTTCATCGCCTTCAAGCCAATCCGGTCTTACTTCCAACCGAAACAGAACCCGATATTCGAAGCGCCGTTTCAATTCTTCAAGACGGAGAAAAACTGCGCATGTGGTATGTCGGAGCATTCGCATGGATAGACGTAAATGGAAAGGAAGTTCCAACGTATCGCATTCATCATGCGGTTTCTACAGACGGATTAAATTGGGAAGTAGATCAACACGATTGCATTCAATTTCAAAACGAAGATGAGTTCGGTTTTGGAAGACCGTGGGTAATGAAAACGAATTTCGGATATGAAATGTATTACAGCGTGCGGACGAAGTCAGTGGGCTATCGCCTAGGCTATGCAACATCTGCTGACGGATATACGTGGGAAAGGAAAGATAGCGAACTCAATTTTTCTGTTGGAAGTGAACCGTGGGAAAACGAATCGGTTTGCTATCCGTGTGTGGTCGATGTAAATGGAAAACGATTCCTGTTTTACAACGGAAATCAAAATGGAAAAACAGGTTTCGGCGTTGCCATATTGGAGGACAAGCAATGAAAATAATTCGATACTCAGAAGATCATCGCAAGCAATGGGAGGAGTTTGTTTCCAAAAGTAAAAATGGAACCTTTCATCTCTCGCGAAATTTTATTGATTATCACGGCCCGAAGTTCAACGATCATTCGTTGCTTGCTTTCGATGAAGACGAGTTGGTGGGTGTGTTGCCAATGAATGAAAGTGGAAGCGAAGCCTTCTCTCATCAAGGGTTAACGTATGGAGGTTGGGTACTTTCGCATAACATTCGTCTCGATGAATTCCAGCAACTGTTTATATCCTTTCTTCAATATCTTGAAGGGAATGGAATAGAGCAGTTGCATTACAAAACCATTCCTGTCATGTACCATCAGGTGCCTGCGCAGGAAGACGTTCATATGCTTTTTCTCGCCGGTGCGAAATGCACAGGGCATCATGTGAATCCTGTTATCATTCCTTCCAACGTTCCGAAATTTCAAGAGCGCAGAGTTCGTGGAATGAAGAAGGCGGTGAAGGAAGGAATAGTCGTTCGCTTATCAGAGGATTTCGATTCGTATTACACCATTGTGGAAGATTTGCTCGCGGCTTATTCATCAACTCCGGTGCATTCAAGAAGTGAAATACTTGATTTACAAAAAAGATTTCCAAATGAAATTGAATTGTATGCTGCCTTCCATGGAGAAGAAATGTGCGCGGGTATACTCTGTTTTGAAACGCCCAATTGCGTGCGCTTTCAATACATAGCTTCAACATTGGAAGGGAAGGACAAAGGCGCTTTGGATTTACTTTTTGCAACACTCATTCAAGAGACGTATTCGATAAAGAATTTCATCGATTTCGGGACAAGCACAAAAAATCAAGGAGCGAGTTTGGCACTAGGTATTTCACGGCAGAAAGAAGGATTCGGCGCACGCACTAGCGTTCAGCCTATTTACACATTAGCGCTAAATTCCGTAAATTGGGATGCTTTAAATGCATTTGTTTCATGAAGAAAGTATCTGTAGTCATTCCGTGTTTTCATGTTGAAGAATTTATTCTTCCACTCTTTCACAACATGCAAGAGGTAGAGAAGCAATTGAACAGCATGAATCTTGCGTTGGAATTGGTGTGTGTTGACGATGGAAGTAAGGACGGCACATGGGATGAATTGTTGAAGCATCGTCATTTGATTAAAGACACGCAAGTTGTTCGATTAACGCGCAACTTCGGTGCTATCTGCGCAAGCAATGCAGGATTGAAATTGGTAACCGGAGATGCTTGTACCATCTATGCCGCAGATCTTCAAGACCCGTTGGAACTCATTCCTGAAATGGCTCAGCTCTGGTTGAAGGGAGAGAAATACATCACCGCTGTCCGCGCTAAGAAAAGGAAGGATCCTTTGCTAACACGTCTCTACGCTCGGTTTTATTACTTATTAGTCAGGCTGTTTGTGATGAAAGATTTTCCAGAAAGTGGTTTCGATATCGCTTTCTGGGATGGAAGTATTTTGCAGTATTTGAAGAACACTTCGAAGAACATTAACCGATCCCTGTTCTCGCATTGGCTTGGATTCAAACCGCATGTTATCGAGTATGAAAGACGAGAGCGTTCAAGTGGAAAGAGTGGTTGGACATTTTCAAAAAAATGGAAGTTGTTCCTCGATTCGTTTTTAGGATTTTCTGTTGTACCTATTCGTTTCATTTCGTTCATAGGCATGTGTGTGTCGTTCCTAAGTTTTGGATACGGAATACTTATGTTAATTGGCGGGATAACGGGAAAGATATCAGAGCCTGGATTCGCAACGGTGACCTCGTTAATCACTTTTCTTTTGGGATTGGTGATTGTAATGCTTGGCGTTATTGGCGAATACTTGTGGCGCATTTTCGATGAAGTAAACAAACGACCCGAAGCGGTGGTAGAAGAAATATTGAAGAATGAGTAAGATTGTAATTTTCGGACTTTCGGCCCTGTATGCCACACTTTCTGTAGTTGGCGCATCGCTCATTAAATTAACTCTAAACAGTTGGGGCGCGGAACAACGCGGACTGGCTTCACCAAAAGATTATTTCGCATTCTTGTTCGAACCAAAAGTGTTCTTCGGTATGGGAATAATTTTCGTTTCAGCATTGGTCTTATTTAAGGCATTATCGCTTAGCGATTTTAGTTATGTTATTCCTGTTAGCGCTGCGGTGAATTTTATTCTCACAGCGTCCGTTGCAGCAGTATTTTTCGGAGAGAAATTAGCATGGAACAATATTGTTGGAATTGCTTTAATTATTGCAGGAGTATTCGTAATTAATCTGAAAAGAGTATGAGTAAAATTCTAGTCACCGGAGCTGCCGGATTCATTGGATCGCATCTTGCCGATGCGTTACTTGATGCAGGACATGAAGTTATTGGTTTCGATAATTTGTCGAACGGTAAATTACGGAACCTTGAATCCTCATTGGAGAACGATTCTTTTCAATTCAAGGAAGGGGACATTTGTGATGAAGCGCAAGTGAATGAAATCATGAGGGGAGTCGATGTGGTTTATCACTTGGCTTGTTTGGGTGTTCGTCATTCTATTCACAGTCCTTTCGAGAATCATCGCGTGAATGCGGAAGGAACGCTTCGTGTTTTAGAAGCTGCGAGAAAGGAGAAGGTTTCAAAGTTTTTTTACATTTCAACTTCGGAAATCTATGGAGACATTCAAACGTTTCCCATTGACGAATTGGGAGTTCCTGCGCCGAAAACGGTATACGGAAGCAGCAAGTTAGCTGGAGAAAACTATGCGTATTCATACAACGTCTGTTATGGACTTCAAACCGTGATTACCCGCATCTTCAACAACTACGGACCGCGCGCGCATTACGAAGGCGACGCTGGTGAAATTATACCGCGAAGTATTGTGCGCATGCTAAACGACGAACCTCCAATTGTTTTCGGAAAAGGAGATGTGACGCGTGATTTCTTTTTTGTGAAGGACACGGCGCGCGCACTTGTTGGATTAATGCAGAATGAAAAAGCAGTTGGTGAAATCATAAACATTGGAACAGGCATAGAAATTTCCATGAAAAAACTCATGGAAGTCTTGATTGAAGATATGGATTTGAAAGACCGAATGAACATTCGGTTTGAAGAAGATCGTCCGGCAGATGTTCCTCGCCTATGGGTGAATCCTACGAAATTTAGAGCTTTGACGAATTTCTCGGGAGAGAAAGAATTTCGTGAAGGATTGCGTGAAACCATTGCTTATTACCGAGAACTGAATCAGCAGCACGATTTAATGGGTGAGATAGAACTTCAAAATTGGAAAAAATGAAAATCCCAGTAGCTAAACCTTATTTAGGATTGGAGGAAGCGCAGTTAGCATACGATACCATTCTAACGAATTGGGTAACCCAAGGTCCGCGCGTTGCAGAGTTTGAGGAAAAGTTCGCGAGTTATGTTGGAAGCGAATATGCTGTGGCCGTGAGTAATTGCACCACGGCTTTGCACTTGTCCTTGATTGTTGCAGGTATAGGTCCGGGCGATGAAGTTATATGTCCGAGCATGAGTTACATCGCTACTGCAAACGCAATTGTTTATGTTGGGGCAACACCCGTTTTTGCGGAAGTAAAGTCGGAGACCTACAACATAGATCCTGCTGATGTTGAGCGAAAGATTACTTCAAAGACGAAAGCCATAATAGGTGTTCATCAGATTGGACTTCCATTCGAGATAGACGAAATAAAAACGTTGTGCGCGAAGCACAGCCTAATCTTAATTGAGGACGCTGCTTGTGCCGCGGGTTCTTCCTACAAAGGGAAAAAGATTGGTTCGCATTCAGACCTGGTCTGCTTTTCGTTCCATCCAAGAAAGGTCATTACAACGGGAGACGGTGGAATGATTGCCACTTCAAACCCAGAATACGCAGAGCGTTTGAAACGTCTGCGTCAACACGGGATGAGTGTGAACGATCGCGTGCGTCACTTGAGCGATAAGGTTATTGTGGAAGATCATTTGGAAGTTGGATACAACTACCGAATGACTGATATTCAGGCAGCAGTAGGGATTCGTCAACTGGAAAAATTAGATTCCATCGTTGAACGAAGAAGAGAAATTGCACAGTTCTATTTGAATGAATTGAAAGACATCGATTGCATACGTTTGCCTTTCGAGAGCGAAAACGATTTCACCAATTGGCAATCTTTTTCAGTATACATAAAATCTTCTTGCCCAGTTTCAAGAAACGACATCATGCAGAAAATGCTCGATTTGGGTATTTCAACACGCAGAGGAATTATGACTTCACACCGCGAAACAGCATACAAGAATAGAGGAGTAGATATCGCTCTTCCAATTTCTGAAAATGCCGCTGATCGCAGCATAGTGCTTCCGTTGTATGTGCCTATGTCGCAGGATGAGATGGATTATGTAATCAAACATTTCAAAGCATGTTTGAATCAAGATTAAGCATTCCACTTTCAAACCGAGAAGAAAGAAATTTCTTTTTCGCTTTGGTTGTTTTTAAGTGCTTACTCTTTGGCTACCTTTTTTTTCAGTATTCATTTTATTGGCAATCGGGACCTGTTGAAGGTCTGGCCGTCCATGCGGGAGATACTACAGGATACTTCAATCCAGCGGAATCCATGGCGCAAGGTCAAGGCTATTCAAGCCTTTGTCGCATGCCTGCGTTTGCACCAATCTATTCTGGAGTAAGTGCTGTCTTCAATCCCTTTGTGGCGTATCAGTTTGTCATCATACTTCAATTCGTTTTTGGAATACTCAGTGTTGTTTGGGTAGCTCGTTTAGCCGGACATCTTGCTCAGAATAAGAAGGCGTATTATATAGCAGGAAGTATCTACGCAGTTTCTTTGCTTATCGCTGTTTGGGATCCGGTGCTTCTTTCCGATAGTCTTGGAAATTCATTTTTGATTCTCGCGTTTTATTTAGCCATTCGTTTCAAAAATGAATGGAATTGGAAACTCGTTTTTTGGTCGTCATTGTTTTTGACATGGTCTATTTTCTTCCGACAAATTCACGTGCTATTCATCCCGGTTCTCTATTTTCTTTTGTTGAAGCGAGCACACTTTTTTAAATCTTCGATTCTCTTTGGGATACCGTTGTTCTTGGCTTTCGGAAGTTGGACGGCATATAACTATTCGAAGACGAATCGATTTATTCCTTTGGTAGATTCATTCTCTTCCTGCTACGGATACATGCCGGAAGAGTTGGTCGCGATTCGTGATTTGGTCATTGCTTGGGGAGAGGATTGTCAACCTTGGGTTCCGAATTCTGCGTCGAATTATTTAATTGCGAAAGACGGATGCACAACTTCACCTTTGAATGAACGTCATTACACAACGGCTTATGGTGCTGAAGAAATGAAGCAGTTAAAGACCGATTATCATCGCTTTTATTACGAATTGCAAGGAACTTCGAAAGACAGTTTGGGTAATGAAATCGTCTCGCATACTCGAAACTACAAGTCGGCTTACATGCACGAACACCCTTTCGATTATTATCTGCTGAATCGTTTTCGTTTGATGAAGCAGTTTCTTTTTCCAGCGCGAATCGATAACATTCCAGGTCCAGCGTTCGCTCAAATGAACATCCTTCAAAAGGGAGTGAAAGTAGGCTCTTACGCCTTGTTGCTTATGGTGAATCTTCTCGCGCTAGTGCTTTTCATTCCGATTATTCTTAAGGATTGGAAAGGTCGATGGTGGCTCGCTTCCTCTTGGGTGTTGTTCATGGTTTTAGGCGGCGTTCTTGGATTTATTGAGCAGCGTTATTTGGTTCCATGTTATTTCTTCTTTACGATTATTGTTGCGGTTGGAATTTCAAGTTGGAAATTGAAACGCAGCGCTTAAATTTGAAGAATATGCAAATCGTACTTTTTGAAGACCACTTGGTCAATTCATTCTTACCGCTTTCACACACGCGAGCAATTGCCGATCTTTTCGCAGGAATGTATTCCGTTCAGGATCGTTGGAAATTGTTTTTTGAGAATGATTCTCTTTTCATTCAAACAAGAAATTCACTTCAAGATCTTTATGGTGCAATTCCACAGGGAGAGAAGGTGTATATCAATGCACGTGTCATTCCGAACCAAGAAGCGGTTGCCGCTATTCAAAGTTTGAAATCCAATGAAGCGTTCTTCATTCACGATGTATGCGTTGCAGCGAAAGGTTTACACATGAATTGGGATTCCTTCGAGCATCGCGCATGGACAGCAGAGGCAATGTGGTGGAATGGAATAACAGATTTGTTTTCAGTAAACGATTATCTACTTCGTGCAGATTTCGCTTTAGCGAATAAAAATGATGGCGCGAAGCCAAGTCAATATTGTAGAGTCATAGGAGAGTCTTCCAACTTATTCATTCATTCAACTGCGAAGGTTTTCGATGCAGTATTGAATGTTGAAAGTGGACCCATCTTTATCGATGAAGGCGCTGAAGTGATGGAGGGAAGTATGTTGCGCGGACCGCTATACCTCGGGAAACACGCAGTGTTGAAGATGGGAACGAAGTGTTATGGGCCTTCTTCATTCGGAGAAGAATGTCGAATAGGCGGAGAAACTTCTAACGTTGTTTTTCATCCGTTCAGCAACAAAGGTCACGACGGTTTTTTAGGAAATGCAGTCATTGGTTCTTGGGTGAATTTCGGAGCCGATTCGAATTGTAGTAACTTGAAGAATAACTACAGCACGATTTCCATTTCAAACGATGTCGATCGAAATGAAATTAACACGGGTCTTACTTTTTGCGGCGCGCTGGTAGGCGATCATGCGAAATTCGGAATCAACACCATGCTCAATACTGGCACCTACATTGGTGTCGCAGCGAATGTGTTTGCTGGTGACTTCCCACCGAAATGCGTTCCTTCATTTACTTGGGGAACAGGTGTAGTGGAGCACAATTTAGACAAGGCCATTCAAACAGCGGAACGCATGATGCAACGCCGTGGCAAGGAAATGTCAGCCGCTGAAAGAGCCGTATTGGCGCATGTATTTAAAATAACCGCTGCTTCTCGGTCATAAAGGCAGAGGGAAATTAGTGGCATTGACATTGAAAATTAGGGAGTATGAATAAAGAAGTAGAGGACTATTTTTTTTCTGACGAAGAAAACAACCATGAATATATTCCTCTGATTTCAGCAGAGGACGAAGACAATATGGCGAATGAGGAAACACCTGAAGTGTTACCCATTTTGCCGCTTAGAAACACTGTTTTATTTCCAGGTGTAGTAATTCCAATTACGGTTGGAAGAGACCGCAGCATTCGCTTAATTCAAGATGCGAACGCAGGAACGAAGACCATTGGTGTTGTGGCGCAGCGCAATGCCGACATGGAAGATCCATCGTTCGATGACCTTCATCACATTGGAACACAGGCCACCATTTTGCGCATGTTGCGCATGCCCGATGGAAGCACAACTGTTATTCTTCAAGGAAAGAAGCGCTTCTCGATTCAAGGCTTGGTAAACACAGAGCCCTACTTTGAAGCGCAAGTAACTGCTTTCGAAGAAATCAATAAAAAGGCTGGAAGCAAAGAGCAGCAAGCCTTGTTTGAATCGCTTCGCGATCACGCCTTAAATATCATCAACCTTTCTCCGGATATCCCGAGCGAAGCAGCTTTGGCGATTAAGAACATCAACGGCTTGTCATTCCTTACCAACTTCATTTCTTCGAACATGAAGGCCGATGTTGAAAAGAAGCAAGATTTGTTAGAGATTGCAGATCTGGAGGAAAGAGCGAAGAAAGTATTCGAGCAATTGCACAACGATCTGCAAATGCTCGAAATGAAGAAAGAGATTCAGAAGAAGGTTCACATTGACATTTCGAAACAACAGCGTGAATACTTCCTAACACAGCAGATCAAGCAAATTCAAGACGAATTAGGCGCTAATCCGCAAAAAGAAGAGATTGATGCGAAGCGAGAAAAAGCGAAGTCGAAAATTTGGTCGGATACTGTTCGTCTAGCCTTTGAAAAGGAATTGGCGAAGTTGGAGCGCATGAATCCGCAGGCAGCTGAATACAGCGTTCAATCGAATTACCTCGAACTATTGCTAGATCTTCCTTGGAATGAAACCAGCGAGGATAATTTCGATTTGATTCACGCCAAAGAAATTTTGGATCGCGATCATTTCGGGCTGGAAAGAGTGAAGGAAAGAATTTTAGAACACCTAGCCGTATTGAAAATTAAAGGCGACATGAAGTCGCCAATCATCTGCTTATACGGACCTCCAGGTGTGGGTAAGACTTCTCTCGGAAAGAGCGTTGCCGAAGCACTAGGAAGAAAATACGTGCGCATGTCATTAGGCGGATTACACGATGAAGCAGAGATTCGCGGACATCGCAAGACATACATTGGTGCAATGCCCGGCCGTATTATTCAGAACTTGAAGAAAGTTGGAACCTCCAATCCGCTTTTCGTTTTAGATGAAATAGATAAAATGGGGCAGGGTGTTCACGGAGATCCTAGTTCCGCTATGTTGGAAGTCTTAGACCCGGAACAAAACCATGCCTTCTATGACAATTTCGTTGAGTTGGAATACGACCTTTCGAAAGTCATGTTTGTTGCAACGTGTAACTCTTTATCTACGCTTCAACCAGCGCTTCGCGATCGTCTGGAGATCATAGAAGTAAACGGATATACACTCGAAGAGAAATTAGAAATTGCGAAACGCCATTTGGTGCCGAAGCAATTAACCGAAAACGGATTAACAGAAAAGAACATCGCCTTCACTGAAGAAGTTTTGGCGTTTCTCATTGAATCGTATACCAACGAAAGTGGTGTGCGTGCTTTAGAAAAGCGCATCAGCAAGATGGTGCGTCACCGTGCGAAGCAGATGGCTTTCAAAGAAAAGTTCAAAACAACTCTTACAACAGATGATGTTTCAAAGGCGTTAGGTGTCAGCTACGAAAAAGACCGTTATGCCGATAATGATGTTGCGGGTGTAGTTACAGGATTAGCTTGGACGCCAACGGGTGGAGATATTTTGTTTATTGAATCAAGCTTAACCCAAGGGAAAGGTCGATTGACATTAACTGGAAATTTGGGAGATGTCATGAAGGAAAGCGCAACACTTGCGTTGGAGTATTTGAAAGCACATTCGAGCCTGTTAGACATGGAAGCGAAAGTCTTCGATGAAACGAATGTGCATATTCACGTTCCTCAAGGCGCCGTTCCAAAAGACGGCCCAAGCGCAGGTATTACCATGTTAACGGCGCTTGCGTCAGCCTTCACAAAACGAAAAGTGAAGAAGTTTCTCGCCATGTCCGGAGAGATTACACTCCGAGGGAAAGTCCTTCCAGTAGGTGGGGTGCGCGAGAAAATTCTCGCGGCGAAGCGCGCAGGAATCAAAGAAATTATCCTCTGCGAAAAGAACCGCAAAGACATCGATGAAATCGACGAACGCTATTTGAAAGGATTGAAATTTCATTTCGTTACAGACATGTACGAAGTGCTAGACAAAGCCCTCCTCAAAGAAAAAGCAAAGTAAGCTGTGAAATATATTCGGAACTATTTCGTTACTTGCAGGCCTGAATCATGAAAAAGCATCTGGTCACCCTTCTATTATGCGCATTTACTTTGTCAAGCTTCGCGCAAGCAGGCACCGCTGTTTTTTCTGGAATGAACGTTTTTGGCTCAGCTCGTGTTGCCGCTATTGGCGGCAATGCTATTGCACTTTGTACAAGCGACATCAACACCGCAGCCATCAATCCAGCTTTAATAGACTCGCTCATGAACCGCAAACTCGCCATGAGTTACGTGCGTTATTTCGGACAGTCGAATTTCGGATATACCTCCTTCGGGTTTCATCCCGCGAAAAGTAAGTTTGCCTTTGCGGGTACGCTTCAATATTTCGGATATGGCGAAAGTGCGCGCCTAGATGGTTTGGGCAATGACTTAGGTACATTCTCTTCAAATGAATACGCTCTAACAATCGGTGCTTCCTACAAGGTCGATTCACTGTGGCGTGTAGGTCTTAACTTGAAGAATTTATATTCAGTATTCGATAGTTTCTATTCTTACGGTGTCGCCATAGATGCCGCCGCAACCTACTATCAGCCAAGAACAAATTTCGCAGCAAGCTTCGTTTTGAAAAATGTAGGAATGCAACTCGTGACCTATCGCGAAAGTTCACGCGAAAAACTTCCTTTGGAATTTCAAATAGCCATAAGCAAGCGACCCAAGAATGCTCCTTTTTTATTCCATATCGCCTACGAAAACGCGCAGAAATGGAATGTGAAATACACTGACCCTAATGCTACGGTAATAGTAGATCCATTGACAGGACTGCCTGTTGAAGATCGTACATGGCAATTTGGAGATCAACTGATGAGACATATTGTTGTCGGCACCGAGATTATTTTGGGAAACAACGTGCGCATCGGATTGGGGTACAATTATAGACAACGGAAGGAGCTTTCCATTCCAAATAGACCGGCAACGGCAGGACTTTCATTAGGAACTACGATCAACTTCAAGAAGTTTCAATTGAGCTTCGGAAGAAGTATTTATCACGTAGCAGGCGGTTCGAACCACCTTACCTTTACCACGCAGCTCTGACAGAGTTTCGCTATTTGTGAAATTCGAACATGAGCATTAGCTTTACAACCTCAATTTAAATTGTATGAAATTCAAACCAGGCGTATTATCCGGTGACGAAGTTACCGAGGTGTTGAACGATGCTAAAGCCCATGGCTACGCGTTGCCAGCAGTAAATGTTATTTCAACCAACAGCGTAAATGCAGTTCTTGAAACTGCCCGCGATTTGAATTCGCCGGTCGTTATTCAATTCAGCAACGGAGGTGGAGCTTTCTATGCTGGTAAAGGACTTGACAATAAAAATCAGGAAGCTGCTGTATTAGGCTCTGTGAGCGGTGCACAGCACGTTCATTTGATGGCTAAGGCATACGGTGTTCCGGTAATCATGCATACGGACCATTGCGCGAAGAATTTGCTTCCTTGGATGGACGGAATGCTTCAGCACGGTATGGAACATTTCGAAAGAACAGGTCGCTCTTTGTTCAGCTCACACATGCTTGATTTTTCTGAAGAGCCTCTTCATGAAAACATCGAATTGAGCGTTCAGTATTTCAAGAAGATGACTCAGATGGGAGTAACCCTTGAGATAGAATTGGGAGTAACAGGTGGGGAAGAGGATGGTGTCGATAACAGCGATGTAGACAGCAGTAAATTATATACGCAACCAGAAGAAGTAGCGTACGCTTACGAGCACATGAATACAGTTTCGAATCGCTTCACCGTAGCGGCAGCATTTGGAAATGTTCACGGTGTCTACAAGCCAGGAAACGTAAAGCTTTCTCCAATTATCTTGAACAACTCGCAAGAATATATTCAAAGTAAATTTAACACGGGTGCGAAGCCAGTGAATTTTGTATTCCACGGTGGAAGCGGTTCTTCTCGCGAAGAAATTCGCGAAGCAATCTCTTACGGTGCTGTGAAGATGAATATCGATACCGATATGCAATGGGCATACATGGTGGGAATTCGCAATTACATGTCAGGTAAAGCGGCTTATTTGCAAAACCAAATTGGCAATCCAGACGGAGAAGACAAGCCAAACAAGAAGTTCTACGATCCACGCGTTTGGTTGCGCGAAGGAGAAAAGGAATTCGTTGCTCGTTTGAAGCAAGCTTTCGAAGATTTAAATGCAGTGGGTCGTAACGCGTAATTAACGCGTTACTACTATTGCTTTCATTATAACGGCGTTTTCATTGCTTAATCGCAATTGATAAACGCCGTTTTCGTATCCGCTTAAATCTATGGTCTGTAACGACTGGTTGTTCAACTTCTGCGTTGAAAGCAATTTTCCTGTATTATCAAATACCGTGAGATAAGTGTTTTCATTCATGAAATCCCATTGAATGTTCACAACGTCGCGAGTAGGATTCGGATAAATGCGAAGGTTTGAAGCAATGATTTCTTCAACAGAAACATCTACGCTCACAGCATAAAACTGGGTACTTTCACAACCGTAAGCATTTGCCCAAGTCATTTGTATTTCGCCAACACCTGTGATAAACTGATCCCAAATAACTTCAATCACATTCGTCCCTTGTCCAGATACAATTGTTCCTCCAGTCACAATCCAGTTGTAAGTATAATCAAGAAATGAAGCAACAGTGTATGAATACGTGTTGTTGTAAACAGCATTCGGTTCTCCTGAAATAACTGGAATTTGAGGCTCTGGATATTGTTGAACAACAACTTCAGAGGATGATGAACAACCGTAATTATCGGTATAGGTTACTCCGTATGTTCCTGCGTCAATGATGTAAATGGTATCTGAAGGGTCACTGGTGGTCCACACATTTCCACCTACATAATTCGACCATAAAGGAGAAGGCACGTTTTTACAGAGGAACAATTCTCCGCCAATAATAGGCGGCGCTGGTGTATCGTATGAATTCACATAAACAGTGTCTGCGGTAGCGCAAAGATCTTGGAAGGAATAGGTGTACGCATAGCCTCCTGAAAGAGTTGGAACAACAGTACCTTCTGCAGTTACTCCAAATCCGCTCCATATACCTCCAGCAGGCGTTGCGTTAGCCGCTAGGTCAATCATGTCACTGGGCAAACATACAGAGACATCCGGTCCAGCAGTCATTTGAAGAGGAACCGCTATTGTGTAGTATATAGAGTCAATATTGGTGCACCCATTTCCATCCGTAAATGAATATTGAAAACCGAATGTTCCTTCGGTTGTAGGAACGAATGTATCATTTGAGACATTTAACCCAGTCCAACTTCCAAGTGCTGGCGTCGCACTCAATGCGAAAGGTCCGTTGGATATGCAAACCGTCGTGTCAGCAGCTGCAGTAACCACAGGTAATTCGTAAACAGTAATACCCAATGAATCTGTGTCAGTGCATCCAAATTCATTTGTAACCAAAAGCTCAATTATTTCGGTCTGAATGACTGTTATCGTCGTATCGTTTGAACCTGTTGACCAGGTGGGCATTCCATTGGTTGAAGTTAATTGGACTTCACTTCCATCGCAAAACGAAAGTGGACCGCTCGCAAGTATTGTAGCAATCGGATTCGAATTAACTAAAACGGACAGGGTATCTGAAGTCGCAGAACAATTGAAAGAGTTCGTAAGCGTCACCGTAAAATCACCCGACGCACTAACCACTAGAACGCTATCTGTTGAGCCGGTATTCCAAAAGTAAATTGAATCAAGACTACTCGATAAAAGCACGCTATCACCTTCGCAAAAAGATGTAGCAGCTAAAGGAGTAATAATTGGATTAGGAAGAGGGTTTACCGTAATTTCAGTTCCTGTAGATGTTGCATTGCAATTGTCTGCGTTGGTAACTATAACACTATAAATGCCTGTGGTGTCAACTGTAATGAACGAGGTCGTGTCGCCGGTATTCCAAAGATAGGCGGTTCCTGCATTGGCTGTTAAAGTCGCTGATGTGTCGGCACAAAATACAAGCGGATTGTTGCTAGAGATACTTGCTGTCGGTGCAGATATCGCGATTGTTATGGTAGAACTTGCATGGGATGTTCCTGCTGTTGCTGAACAAGTGTAAGTTGTCGAAGCTGCTGTTGGAGAAACAACAAGCGTGTTTCCAATAGTACCATCGTTCCAAACATAGCCAACAACAAACGGATTGTAAATAGCTGCAGGCAATGTTGTTCCGGCAAAGGTGCCAATCTGAGGAATAGTGGCTGAAGGAAATGTTACTCCAGCAGATGCACCAGGCGCGGCTATCGTAATGGCTGGAGTAGAAGTAATGGTGCTGAAATTAGCTTGTGTACCCATATCAAAAGGCATGTGCACAATCACATTCTGCATGTTTGTTGAAATTAATTTACGATTGTAAATCGCATTCACATCAGCTGCTGTAAGAGCTATTTTCCAAACTCGAAATTCATCAAGTTGCCCGAGGAAACTGTCGTTCGGGTCAGCATCTACTCCACTTAAAGCCGGATAAGAATTTCCAAGATTCGGACGGAAAGCCACAGTTAAAGGAACTCCGAAGTTGTTGTTTGCATAGTTCGATCCGTTTAATCGTGTGCCCACCGAAATACCATCTATGAAAAGTTCGAAATTGTTCGAGGTATATACAACAGCGCAGTGGTGCCATCCGCTTAGGTCAGCTGTATAAGTTAATCTAGATGCAGAGAACTGATGACTTTGTTCCATCACGGAAATGCCATTAATTCCAACAGAAATTCCGGAAGAACGCCTTTGAATTCCACTAAAAATGCTTTGAGGGTAAACCGCATAATTTTGGCCAGCTTGACCATCATATATTCCAATACCATCGACATGCTCAGGAAGAAGGACAATTGAATCAGGCGTGTTGAACCAAAACTCATAGGTAAAAGTGCCAATGGTTTGCGCGGGCACGTTGTTAAGTATGATAGTTTGGTTGGTGGTGCGAGGGAAATTCAACACGCGATTAGGCAAATCCGCGGATGCCGTTAGCGTTGCACTTTCTCCCTGACATAAAATCATGTCGTTCGATGTTATATCAACTGATTGGGCATTCGTAATAATCGAAGTGACTAAAATCAACAAAAAGAATAGAAACTTTTTCATAATTGGAAAGGGTGCTCAAATATAAGTTGGGATTTACTCGAGTCGATGATTACTAGTATGTTAAGTCTTCATGAGAATAGTCGGATTATTGGGTTGTTTAATTTGTTCCGTAACGTGGATGGAACAATTGAATCTCTTCTTTCAGGCGAGATCTGTCGATGTGGGTGTAAATTTCTGTCGTTGTAATGCTCGAATGCCCAAGCATTTCTTGAACAGCCCGTAAATCGGCCCCAGCTTCAACTAGATGTGTAGCAAAGGAATGACGGAAAGTATGCGGACTTACCTGCTTCTGAATGCCAAGAGCAACACAATTCTCACGAATAATAGTGAAAATGTACATACGACTTAATTTCTTCCCTCTGCGATTTAAGAAAACAAAATCCTCATGTCCTGCCGCTAGCTTCATATGATTGCGCATGTGCTCGAAGTAATGCTGAATCCACTTCGTGGCCTCTTCGCCGATGGGAACAAATCGTTCCTTGTTTCCTTTTCCAACAATGCGCAGAAGTTGATCGCTCGTTCGCATCTGAGAAATCTTAAGGTCGGTAAGCTCACTTACACGAAGTCCGCAGCTGTATAAGGTTTCTAAAATTGCCCTGTTTCTCGTTCCTTCAGGTTTGCTTAAATCACAATGCTCAATTATTGAAACAACTTCGTCAATACTTAATACATCTGGTAGTTTGCGAGATGTTCGAGGCATTTCAATAAACTCCATAGGGTCAATCGAAATTAATTTTTCTAAGATTAGGTAAGAAAAGAATCCTTTGAGTCCGGAAATAATGCGCGCTTGCGAGGTAGCTTCTAAACCCAATTCATGAAGGAACTTCAAAAAAGAAGTAATCGTTTCGTGAGTAATTGAGCTTACGGGAATTTGCTCTGTGAAGTTTTCTAGTTTGGTCACATCCTTCAAATAGGCGGAGCGGGTGGCTTCCGAAAGGGATTTTTCCAATCGCAAATAAATATCAAAGCCTTTTTTTAATCCAACCCAACTCATTCCACGAAGATAGACAAAACGAAAAACCCTCGCGAACGAGGGTTTTTCAGACTAATTACCTAAACAAATTCTAATTAACCAAAACTACTGGTAACCGTTGTTACTCGGCAGTATACTTAAATATTGTAATGTGCGTAGCACGTGTATTCACAACCTCTAAGCGTTCTTAGACAGGACAAACATATAACGGCATTTGACCTGTCTTAAATTTGGTTTTTCGACTTATAAACAGAGGAATGTGAAACGGGACTTGTATTTTTAGAAAATTCATGTATATTTGCACTCGTTTTAACAAAGAATACAGAATATGAAACCAGGAATACACCCAGAATCTTACCGTTTGGTAGTTTTCAAAGATATGTCTAACGAGCACGCTTTCTTAGGAAAGAGCACTTGTAATTCAAAAGAAACCATCATGTGGGAAGATGGAAACGAATATCCTGTAATCAAATTAGAGATTACTTCTGCTTCTCACCCGTTCTACACTGGTAAGATGCAATTGGTTGATACTGCAGGTCGTATTGACAAGTTCAAGACGCGCTATGCAAAATTCGAGAAAAAATAATAATCATCACCGCTTACAAAGAAAAGCCACTCAAGCGAGTGGCTTTTTTTTTAGGGCGCTCCATAAAAACAATGTACTTTTGTTTTCCGTATGAAAAACGTCGCTACCGCTTATCAATTGCTTCATTCAGCCTTGAAGAATGTCTTTCAAAATAACTTCCAAATGGAAGTTTCAGACAGTGAAATTCAAATACAAAAAACACGAAAAGAATTCGAAGGTGATTTAACAGTTGTGACTTTTCCGTGGGTGAAGAAATTAGGCAAATCACCAGAGGCGGTTGGACAAGAAATTGGTGAAGGTCTTCAGAAAGAAATTCCTTCAATAGAGAGATTCAATGTGGTGAAAGGATTTTTGAATCTTCATTTCAATGATGCTTTCTGGGGAAATCAATTTCAAAATGTAACACGACTTGAAAACTTTGGACTAGCCGCAGCGGATTCAAAGCCAAGAGTCATGGTGGAGTACGCTTCACCAAATACAAATAAGCCATTGCACCTCGGACACTTAAGAAATATTTTTTTAGGCTATTCAGTTTCTGAAATTTACAAGGCGAATGGTCATTCGGTTACGAAAGTGCAAGTGATCAACGATAGAGGAATTCACATCTGCAAAAGTATGATTGCTTGGATGGAGTCTGGGTTGAACGAAACCCCTGAATCATCTGGAATGAAGGGAGATAAGTTGGTTGGAAAGTATTACGTTGAATACGACAAGAGATTCAAAGGACAAGTTGCTGATCTTATTGTTTCAGGATTGTCAAAGGAAGACGCAGAGGCGCAAGCGCCTATTGCAATTGGTGCGCGCGAAATGTTGTTGAAATGGGAGAACAAAGATGCCGATACAATCGCCCTTTGGTCGAAAATGAACGGATGGGTATACGACGGTTTTGATGTTACCTACAAGACCATGGGAGTGGATTTCGATAAATTATACTACGAAAGTGATACGTATATTTTAGGAAGAGACGAAGTGATGAAGGGATTGGAAAACGGTGTGTTTTTCAAGAAGGAAGATGGAAGTATATGGATAGATTTGACGGGTGAAGGTTTAGATGAGAAGGTCGTTTTAAGAAAGGATGGTACAGCAATGTACATCACACAAGACATTGGAACAGCAATGTTGCGTTTCCGCGATTATCCCGATGCTTCTTCATTGGTTTACACCGTTGGAAATGAGCAAGACTATCACTTCAAAGTGTTATTTAAAATATTGAAGAAGTTAGGATTAGAGCAAGCAGAAAAATGTTTCCACTTGAGCTACGGTATGGTTGAACTTCCAGAAGGTAAAATGAAAAGCCGTGAAGGAACTGTCGTAGACGCAGACGATATCATGGCCGAGATGAAGCAAGTGGCGAAAGAAGTTGCAGAAGAACAAGGTAAGTTGGAAGGGATGTCAGACGAAGAAAAAGATCATCTTCACCACATCATTGGAATGAGTGCGTTGAAGTATTTCTTGCTTCGCGTAGACCCGAAGAAAAACATGTTGTTCGACCCGAAGGAAAGTATCGACTTTAATGGAAATACAGGTCCGTTTATTCAATACGGTTATGTCCGCACGCAAGCCATATTAAGAAAGGTTGAAGGAGAATTAAGTGCGTTGAATTATACCGGTGAACTGCACGAAACCGAAAGACAATTGATTAAGCATTTGCTCGATCTGCCTGCGGCATTTGATGATGCTACGAATACATACAACCCTTCTGTACTTGCAGCATATACCTATGATTTGGTGCGTGACTTCAATAGTTTTTATCAGCAATGTGCTATTCTTCGCGAACCAAACAACGACTTAAGAGTTTTTCGTTTAGCACTAACCAAGCAAGTAGGCGAAGTGGTGAAAAAAACTATGAATGTATTGGGAATTGAAATGCCCGAAAGAATGTAATTATGTCAACAACAGAAATAAGATTAAATACAATTGAAGAGGCGATTGCCGATTTCAAAAATGGGAAAGTAGTTATTGTTGTTGACGATGAAAATCGCGAGAACGAAGGAGATTTCATTGCCCCAGCTGAAATTGTTACACCGGAGGTAATCAATTTCATGACGAAATTCGGAAGAGGACTTATCTGTGTTGCTCTCACGCAAAAACGTTGCGAAGAATTGAATTTGGACTTGATGGTTTCAAATAACACGGATCCGCATAAAACAGCATTTACAGTTTCTGTCGATTTGATTGGAAGCGGCTGCACTACAGGCATTAGCGCACACGATCGCTCGAAAACGATTCAAGCGTTAATCGATCCAACTACACGTCCAGAAGACTTGGGTCGGCCGGGACATATTTTTCCTTTGATAGCGAA
>JBJOON010000010.1:0-19643 GCA_046051235.1 Bacteroidota bacterium | reverse complement strand
AATGGAGGAAGATTTGGTTTAGTCATATTTTCGTCATACCCCATTGTTAACCGGGGGCAAGTTCCCTTCGAAAATGAAGTCAATAATTTCTGCATTTATGTCGATGTGCTAGTGGGTGCAGATACCCTTAGAATCTACAATGCGCATTTACAGAGTTTTCGTTTGAAGAAGAAATCGCTTCAGCTTTTCGATGAGAATATTGATATGAATGAAATTCAGAATGAGAGTAAGCCGTTGTTCATTCAATTGTATCGTTCATCACTGAAGCGTTCCCAACAGGTAAACGTGCTTGCTTCGCACGTTGAATCGTGCAAGTATAAGGTTATTGTTGCCGGGGACTTTAATGACACGCCCATATCTTATACCTACAATCGTTTGATGAGAATTTTAGAAGACAGCTTTCAAGATGCTGGAAATGGAATTGGAAGTACCTACAGGGGACCGCTTTTAGGTTTGCGAATCGATTATGTTTTTCACAGCCAAGGTTTGCACGCGAATTCTTATTTAATCAGTGAAGCGGGTGCCTCAGATCACAGGCCAGTTATTGTGAAGTTTTAGATTTCCATTTTAAACGGAAGTACTCGTAAGGAGTAACAGTAAGCAAGACCATTGCAAGTCCATAGAAAAAGTCTTCAACTGGAACACTCCAAATTCGAAAACCTAAATTGAAATTGTTGTTGTAGCGAACAATAGCTTCTGTTATATCTACCTTTGAAGTATTGAACAATGGGTAGTTGTAGAAGTCCAGTCCAGTAAGTATTCCATTCGAGATGAAAAATGGAATCAATAGAATCATCCACGCAAAAAGCAGGTAGCCCAAGAACGGAGATTTCTTATAAGCGTGAAAAAGGAGTAAGATTAGACAGAGTGTAGTGGCAGAAAGCGTATACCACAATTCGTAAATTCCTGCAGTCCACATGAGTATAATGCACGCTACAAGAATAATGACAGTGGCGATCCGGGTAAAGGTTTGTGAGGGTGCAGATTTTTTGAAATAACGCACACACTCGAAGGTGAAAACGCAGGCAAAGGGAACCGCTAAAAAGAAAAGCCACTCCTCAATGGGAAGTAACATCCATCGAAAACTGAGGGTGTATTTTTCATTAAAATTCCATATGCCCCAATGCGTGAAGAGGATATCCCAAGGGATATATACCATCATCATCACGATAAGCCCAATAGCCAAGGCTTTGAAATTTTTGTAGAATGCAACGCTTCTGTGAAAGCTCAAAAAGAAAGGCCCTGAAAGGCAGAAGAGATCTACTAGGAGGTATGCGTAGTTCTCGTTCATTTGGAAGCTTTCGCTTGTTTGAATTTCAATTCAGCCTTGAAGTATTTCATAGGAACGACGAGCATTCCGAAGCATTCGCCTTCTTCCTTGAATTGATTTTTGTGATGTACTTTGTGCGCCTTGCGAATGGCTCGGAAGTACATGTTGTCGGTATTGTCGAACCAATTAAATCGGCGATGAATAAGTACTTCATGTACCAAGAAATATCCAATGCCGTAGGCTAGAATTCCGAATCCAATAAACGTGCGAAAATCATTTCCGTTCATCATTCCGAACATAATGAGCAACCAACTTGGAATGGCGTAGATCAAAAAGAACACATCGTTTTTTTCGAAAAATCCTGGAGAGGGTTGATGATGATCTTCGTGGAAATACCACATGAATCCGTGCATGACAAATTTGTGTGTGAGCCATGCCATTCCTTCCATAACGAAGAAGGTGATAACAATGATGGCAATATTCAGTATCATGATTGTGTTGCGTTAAATTCTTTCACTCGATCCAGTGCAATCAAAAACCACGGTGTGAAATGCGCTGGGTTTTCGTTAATTTCAATTTGAAGTTCTTCCATTCCAACATATCTGAAGTCTTCTACTTCTTCGAGATTGAGCGTTGGTGTTGAATTCGATTCTCCGAAGAAAACGTGGTCGAATTCATGTTCGGTCAATCCGTTTTCAAATTCAGCTTTGTACACGAAAGAGAATATCGATTGCAGGTTGCAAGACATTCCCATTTCTTCTTCCAATCTGCGGTTAGCAGCGTCTAGAACAGTTTCGTTTTCTCTTGGATGCGAACAACACGTATTCGTCCAAAGTCCTCCGCAGTGGTATTTGGAAGAGGCTCTTTTTTGAAGAAGCAATTTTTTTTCTGAGTTGAAAATGAAAATTGAAAATGCGCGATGCAAGACTCCTTCAACGTGGGCCTGTTGTTTTTCCATTGTACCAATGGCGTTGTCTTGTTCATCTACGAGAACCACAAATTCCATTACAGCTGACTGTATTTTGATTTTAGATCTGCACTTATGTTTTCACTTTGAATCATGAACTGAATCACAATTCTCCAGTAGGCTTTCGTTTTATTTATTTTTCCAGCTGCTAAAGCTTGATAAATGTAATACGAATCTTCATCTAGTTTGTCGTGATACTGCAACATCCAAGGTGCTTTGTCTTGAACAGAATAGCGCAAGAAACGAAGTTCTTCATTCCAATAGTCATTAGCAATGGCCTTTTCCAAAAGGTCTTTACCGCGGCTGAAGTAACTAAGTTTGTCTGCGGGGTTGGACACCAGTTCAGCATACATGGCCGTGGCTACTCCGAAGTAGGCTTGCTGTGTATTGTTTCGGTTCGAGAGATTCGCACAATAGTTGTAGAACTCTTTTTTTGCCGGCTCATTCTGTGCTGCAATAAAGAGCTTTTGACATTGAATTTCCTGAGCAGATGTCGAGAGTACTGCTGAAAAAATACAGAGTACAAAGAATGATTTTAGAACCGCGAATTTCATTACAACAAATTTAAATTGTGTTGCAAATAACTTTTAGCGAGTAATGCAATTTTCTTTGGGTTTGCAACTCTCACGCGTTCTTTCAAGATACGATCGCAAGGGAGAGCTTGAATTTTAAGAAACAGTTTGTAGTAGTATTTGAAAGCAATAAGAACACCGAATCGAGCTTCTTTTGGAAGTTGAAGTATTCCGATGTACGCTTGTCTAAAATCTTCTTTAATTTCTTTTTCAATGTTCTTTTTGGTAGGCTCATCGAATTGAGTCATGTCGACATTTGGAAAATAAACTCTACCGAGCGCATTGTAATCTGCGTTTAAATCACGCAAGAAGTTGATCTTCTGAAAGGCAGCACCGAGCTTCATAGCAGAAGGTTTTAATTTTTCGTATTCTGACTGATTGCCGTTTACGAAAACATGCAAGCACATTAATCCAACAACCTCTGCAGAACCTAGAATATAAGTTTCGTATGATGCTCTATCGTGCTCCATTTGGTGAAGGTCCATTTCCATACTTTTCAAAAAAGTATCTACAAGATCCCACTCAATGTTATACTTGTGATAGGTATGCTGAAAGGCGTTTAGAATTGGATTTAGAGAAATGCGCTCTTCAATAGCTAAGACAGTGTCTCTTCGGAAACGAGCCATGAGTTCATGCTTTTCATAGTCATGAAAAGTGTCAACGATTTCATCGGCAAAACGAACGAAACCATAGATTGCATAAATCGGATTTCTAATTTCTTTACCGAGGGTTCGAATACCCAAGCTGAAGCTCGTGCTATAAGCGTGGGTAGTTAGTTTACTACAATCGAAGGAAACATTGTCGAAGAGTGGTTTACCTGTCATGATATTAAGATTGAAAAAGAAGTTTGTTCATAGTCTCGGCGGCGAGCTGTCCGCTTATTATGCTTGGGGGCATTCCTGGTCCCGGAACAGTTAGTTGTCCCGCATAAAACAAGTTGCTCAGTTTTTTACTTCGCATAGCAGGCTTTAAAATTGCCGTTTGTTTCAACGTATTGGCTAATCCGTATGCATTGCCCTTGAAGCTGTTATACTCAGAAATAAATTCTTCGTGCGCAAAGCTTCGCTTGTAAACGATGTGTTCACGAATAGATTCTCCCGTACGTTTTTCCAGTCGGTCTAACATGTTTTGAAGATATTTATCTCTCAACTGTTCGTCGCTGGTTAAATCGGGTGCAACAGGAACAAGCAAGAAGATATTCTCACAATTTTCAGGCGCTACGGAGTTGTCTGTTTTCGAAGGAACACACGCATAGAACAATGGCTGAGTAGGCCATTGCGGGTTGTCGTAAATTTCTTTTGCGTGCTGATCAAATGGCTCGTCGAAGAATAAATTATGGTGTAACAAGTTGCTCACACGTTTATTCACTCCCAAGTAATAAAGAAGTGAAGATGGTGACATCGTTCTTGATTCCCAATAATCGTCGGAATAGGATCTATCTTTTGGGGCGAGCATTTTCGTTTCCACGTGGTGATAATCGGCCCCAGCAATAACGGCGTCTATTTCAAAGTTTCCAGAAGAAGTGATCAAGCGTTTCGCTTGACCATTCAACGATTCAATTTGAGATACCGAGTTGTTGTAATGGAAAGTTACTCCAAGTTTTTTCGCCACCTTTTCCATGGCTTTTGGAATTTCGCCCATTCCATTTTTTGGGTACCATGTTCCAAGTTCAAGATCGGCGTAATTCATTAAACTGTACAATGCAGGAGTTTTCTCGGGTTTGGCACCCAAGAAAAGAACCGGAAATTCTAACAGTTGAATAATTTCAGGATGTTTGAAATATTTCCGAATGTGTGATGAAATGGAATTGAAAAGATGAATGCGAACGGCAGCTTTTAAAAGTTTCAGATCTAGAAATTCTTTAGCTGATAGGGATGGTTTCCAAACGAATTCACCCATTCCCGTTTCGTATTTGTATTTTGCTTCCGAAAGGAATTTTTTTAAATTTTTTTTACTTCCGGGCTCAATCAATTCTAGTTTGTCTCCTAACTCCTCGGTAGAAGCAGGAACATCGAGAATCTTATTTGAGAAGTAAACGCGGTATGAGGGGTCTAGTCTTTCAAGCGTATAATAGTCGCTTCTTTTCTCGCCGTATTGTTCAAAGAATTGATCAAAAACTTCAGGCATCCAGTACCAACTTGGGCCCATGTCGAAGACAAACCCATCAGATTCAAATACTCTGCAACGCCCGCCAGGTGTGGAATGCTTTTCAAATAAATGCGCTTCAAAGCCCAACTGAGCCAATCGGCATGCAGCAGACAATCCTGCGAATCCAGCTCCTATAACGGCAACACGTTTTCTCATAAAGATAAAACACCATTATGTGCTTTTTGTTCTTGACTAAAAGGAAATTTGATAGTCGTGAGGGAAGATAGTTTGAAATTCTATCGCACCCTAATTTTTCGCCCGATTTTTAAATTGGTGGAGGGCTTTATTTTGTTGAGTTTACACAGTTTGGAGACGGTGGTTTTGTTCTTTGATGCAATCGAAGAAAGGGTATCGCCGCGCTTAACAGTGTGGTATTTACTGCCTGATCCTCCTTTTGAATTGTTATTGGCATTTGGAGCGGTAGGTGTTGTCGTGGGTGCGTTTAGCTTCTTTTTTGTTAGTTCGAAGACAGGAGATTTCAATGCCTTTTGATTCGGGGTAATCATGTAGGCTGGATCGAAAGGGTTTCCCAAATATCTCGTTTCGAAATGAAGGTGGGCGCCGTATGATCGTCCTGTATTTCCGCCAAGTCCAAGCATATTACCCGCCTGGACATATTGACCGGGAACTACCATTCTAGCAGACATGTGCGCGTACAAAGTTTCCAGTCCGTTTGGATGCCTCACAACCACAACGTTTCCATAAGTGTCGCTGTATTGAGAAATTCGAACGAGCCCTTCAAACATACTGTAAACGGGGTCTCCGGTA
The DNA here is from genome assembly GCA_046051235.1 of Bacteroidota bacterium. GTDB lineage: Bacteria > Bacteroidota > Bacteroidia > Flavobacteriales_D > Sanyastnellaceae > CAIZGX01. The sequence continues at coordinate 13,918 of JBJOON010000010.1, read as the reverse complement.
TCCAAATCTAAATCGAGGCCTGCATGAAGGCGCCCCCAACGAGGTCCGAACGGGGAGGTTTGTCTGCCTATATCTGTTGGGAATGCGAAGTCACAAGAGTCTTTTATTAATTGAAAGAATAAGGCAGAATCGTTTGGAAAAACGACATTTCTCTTTTTGTGCCAGATATTTTGTGTGTCCCAACTCTGGTAATTGGCGTAACTCGGAATATTCGTTAACGAGTCTGCGAGTCCTTTTAAACTGAGATCAATAGCCGGGATGTTTGGGGTCACGTATATCGGTGACTTTTTAACTTTAATGTATTCTGCAGCGTTCACCCAAGATGCGGTGTCTGCCATTAACTCGAGGGCAGATTCGAGGGCACCCGTCGGTTGGGCATAGGAGAATATGCTGAATAGCATTGCCGTTAGTATGAACAAGAATCTCCTAAACATATCTCGCAAAAATAGGGATTAATTTCTTAACTCATTTTCATTCTATTTTTCAGAGATTTGCAAAATGAACAAAGTAGATCTACTCGTTATCTCTGCCCATCCAGACGATGCCGAAATTAGTGCGGCTGGCACCATAATTAAATCTGTTAAAGAAGGTAAGAAAGTTGCTTTAGTAGATCTTACAAAGGGCGAACGAGGAACGCGTGGAAGCGCCGAATTACGCATGATTGAAGCGAAGAATGCTTCAGATGTTATGGGCATTCATTACCGGGAAAACTTGGAATTGGCCGATTGTTTTTTTGCCGATACTCCTGAAAATAAAATGCGAATTATTGATGCTATTCGCAAGTACAAACCTGAAGTTGTTTTTACGAATTCACTACGAGACAGACATCCAGACCATGCGCGTGCAGCCAAATTAGTAGCCGATTGTTGCTTTTATGCAGGACTTCCTAAAATAGAGACTTTTCATGAGGCATGGAGACCGCGAGCTGTTTACCACTTCAATCAGGATTATTATAACCGTCCAGATTTTGTAGTTGATGTAACTGCGCACATGGACCAGAAAATAGAAGCGTTGAAATCGTTCTCAAGCCAATTCTTCGATCCGAATTCGCAAGAACCGAAAACGCCTATTTCTGGAGAAGAGTTTTTTGATTTCATCAAAGGCAGAGCCATGGATTTCGGACGTTACGCTGGCTATCGTTACGCAGAAGGATTTGTAGCATCGCGTCCTATGGGCATGCGCGATGTTTTCAATTTAGACTAGGTTCTCTTTTTTCTTCAACTTGAAATAAAAGAAAACCTGCACGAGGCATTGCGTAATGAATGCTGCGGAGGCCGACAAACAAGCGCCATTGATGTTGTCGCTTGGAATGAGTAAAGTAGAGCAGCAAATCGCAACTGAAAATCCAGATATCGCCGAATAGAAGTTGTATTGGTGTAATCCTTTTCCTGAAAACAAATGGGCATAAGACACCGTAGCTGCGTTAGCAATTATTCCTGGGACAAGAAAAAAGAACCCTTCTTTTAAAAATGCAATATCATAATCTATAAATTTTGCGAGCCAAGAATTCGGCACGAACATGAAGCAGAGTGTTCCAAATGTTGTAGTGGAAATTCCAATGATTAAATAGCGTTTCGTAAGCGTTACATGTTCTGTGAAATTTGACGTTTGCGCAACGCGCGAAGCGAGTATAGACGACAAGCTTTTTACTACAGACCAGAGCGCTTCAGCCACATACATGAGTATAGAAAATACACCAGCGAAAACTTTTCCTTCGGCGCCTAAGCTTTCAAGGAAATACAAGTAAGAACGCTGATTTCCTAAATGGAAAATATTTCCAAGTTGTGCGTATCCACCTAGCTTGGTAGTTTGTTTTAAATCGTTTTTCGACAAGTCGAAGCGCATGTTTTTCCAGACATGCGAGGTAAGGTAAAAACCTATTGAGGCGGTAAGTAAGAATGATAGTAGTTGACCGGAAATAAAGGCTAGAATTCCCCAGTCTGTTGCTAAATAAAAACACGCCACGAAGGCTAACGAGGAGATTGATTGTGTGAAAAGTAAAACCTGATAAGATTCGATTTTTTCTTTTCCCAACAAAATCATTTGTTGTAAAACGAAAACGGCCTGAAGTGTTCCTAAAAGAATTGTGAGTCCAATAAATGGTGCGTTTAAAAGCAAGAGCAAAGCGGAAGTTAATATAGCGCTAATTGCTATCCAGAGGATAGAAGGAAGCGCAATTTTATGTTCACCTATTCGAGGAATTAAATAGATAAGTGCACCGCCGCCGATGAACTGACTTAACGTTGCGAGTATGAGAATTCCGAAGTTGATCAGCGCAATGGTTCCTTGTCCTTCAACATGAACAAAATGCAAATTCATAAGTACTAGAAGCAATGCTGAAACCAGTCCGAATGCACGATTCAATATGGAAAGTAATTCTACTCGTTTCATTTGTCTAGTGCTTGTTCGTAGGCTTCCATGAATTTTTTTCCAACTGAATGGAATGAGAAATTATTTTCAGCATACGCAGAAATTTCGTCGCGATTGACTTCATGCAATTCATTGCGTGACTCTGAGAATGCATTCAGTAATTCTAATTCATTCTTCGCGTTAATGAGTTTATTCCATCTGCAAAAGCCCATGTGCTCTGCGATTCCGCCTACGCGCGTTGCAATTACATTCATTCCACTGGCCATGGCTTCTATCATAACGAGGGGTAAATTTTCGTAGTTGCTGAAAAGAACAAACGTATGTGAAGCATTCATTTTTGCTGCGACTTCTTGCTGATTCAAGGTTCCGAAAAACGAAATGCTGCTTTCGCGAATGTTTAACTCTTGGCTTCTTTTTTTCCAATGTTGAATATCACCGTCGCCGCCTAGTTCAAGAAAAACCTCTTCCACTTGATCAGAGAATTTTTTCCAAACTTGAAGAATGCCTTCAATGTTTTTGTGGTTGTTGTCGAGGTGAGAAATGTGAAGAAATGTATGCCTTGAATTTTTATTTTCACTTTTGAAGTAATCAGTATTCACAACATTCGGAACAATGACAGAAGGCTTGCTGAATCCGAGTTTGCGCATGGCTTGCTTGAGTTGCTGAGTAACTGGAAGAAGAAGATTCGACTGGTTTGCCACATAGCGCATATAGCTTCGAATGTGCGCGGGTAAAGGACCTCTTTCGATGGCGTGATAGCCCGTCCAGTTGTCGGAAATGACAAAAGGAATTTTCCATTTCCGTCTAATGAAAAGTGCTTGCCAACCTTCTGGCCAAACCATGTTGAGTTGGACGATGTTGGGCTTGTTTATGTTGAAATTGATGTGTTCAATTCCTTTCTTCAAAGCGTGAATTCGATTTCGGAAGAGAAAGCCATTTGATGAATAGTAAACGCGTACGATGCGGACATTGCTTTCTTCTTCGTCTTCAATTGTGAAATTTTCAATCGTGCTATTCTTCGAAAGATAGAGCACAGTCACCTTTGCAAACAGCGCCACAGCTTCGGCATGACGTTGAACGAAATTGCCAAGAGTAGGGTGGGTTTTGCTCGGAAACCAACTGCTAAGAAAGAGGACATGAAATTTGCTTTTCACCGTTGCAAGATACAAATTCAAAAAAATACTCGGGTCTATTTGTTCAAATAGAATGAATGTGTTTATCTTTGCGCCCTCTTACACGGTGGTTTTAGCTCAGTTGGTTAGAGCATCAGTTTGTGGTTCTGAGGGTCGTGGGTTCGAATCCCATAAGCCACCCCACTAGAAAAGAAAAGGTCGACATTGTCGACCTTTTTCATTTTATATCCATTCAACTATTTAGTGAATTCCTTTCGAAGCCAAATAACGCTCAGCGTCTAATGCTGCCATGCAACCTGTTCCGGCTGCAGTGATCGCTTGACGGTAATTTTTATCTGCAGCATCTCCAGCAACAAACACACCTTCAACGTTGGTTTTAGATGTTCCAGGGTTGTTTAAAATATATCCGGTCTCATCGGTGTTGATGTAGTCTTTGAATACTGCTGTGTTTGGCGTATGACCAATTGCAACAAAGAATCCTGTGATAGCCACAGTGCGACTCTCACCTGTTTCTGAGTTTTTGAAGATTGCACCTTCAACACCGTCCTTTCCTAAGATGTCTTCAGTAGTTGAATTCCACAACACTTCAATGTTTGGAGTTTCCATAACACGGTGCTGCATAGCTTTGGAAGCGCGCATTTTATCGCTTCTCACAATCATGTATACTTTCTTGCAAAGTTTTGCCAAGTATGTCGCTTCTTCAGCTGCTGTATCTCCGGCACCTACGATAGCAACATCTTGATTGCGATAGAAGAATCCGTCGCAAACGGCACATGCACTTACTCCACCACCAAGGTTACGCAAACGAATTTCGTTTTCAAGGCCTAACCATTTTGCAGAAGCCCCAGTTGCGATAATTACAGTGTCAGCAGATACGATGTGCTTTCCATTATCTAATTCAACGTAGTGCTTACTTCCAGAAAAATCTACTTTAGTTACCCATCCGTTGCGGATATCTGTTCCGAAGCGTTTTGCTTGATTTTCAAGATCGGCCATCATTTCAGGACCTTTAACTCCAGAAGGATATCCAGGGAAATTGTCCACTTCAGTCGTGTCCATTAATTGTCCGCCAGGTTGTTGCCCCTGATAAATAACAGGTTTCATATCAGCACGTGCTGCATATATAGCCGCGGTGTAACCTGCTGGTCCGCTTCCGATGATAAGACATTTGATGTGTTCGTTCGCTTCCATAATATTCTAATTATTTTTGAGAGGACAAATATAGTATGAGTGAAGTTTGACAATGTGTGATTTTACGCACAGCTTATTCAAAAGCTTGAATAAGGAAGGCGTCCCACAAAGGATCTTCTGGCGGAGGTGCAGAAATGACTACTGGAGTCTTTTTCACAGGATGAGTGAATTCAATTTTTCTAGCATGAAGATGTATGCTCGCATTGTCGTTGGTTCGCTTGCTTCCGTATTTGATGTCTCCTTTGATTGGACATCCCAATTGAGAGAGTGTAGCGCGGATTTGATGATGTCTTCCGGTTTTCGGATAAACTTCAACAAAGGTGTAGTGATCACCTTTTCCAACAACTTTGTAATTCAATTCAGACTCTTTTCGGTCTTTGCCAGGCTCGTTAAAGAAGAAAGACTTGTTTTGTTTTTCGTCTTTCCATAAATAATTTAACACATGACCTTCCATCTTCGGCGGTGCATCTTGCACAACGGCCCAATAGGTCTTCGAAACATCGCGTGTTTTGAAATCTACTGTCAATCTCGATAGTGCCTTGCTTGTTTTGGCATAAACCACAACTCCGCTAACGGGTCTGTCTATGCGATGAACTGTTCCACAAAATACTTCGCCGGGTTTGTTGTATTTGCTCTTGATGTACTGCTTAATGATGTCGCTTAATACGACATCACCTGTTTTATCGCCTTGCACAATATCTGAATTGCGCTTATTTACTGCAATAATGTGATTGTCTTCGAATAGTACGCGAAGATTCTCAACAGTGGTTACTTCAAGCGGTTTTTTTGGTGCTCGGTCCCAAACTTTGGGCGCGTTTTTTTTCATCAATACTGCTCTTTGTCGTTCGGGAAATCAACGCTTCTTACATCGTTCACATATTGCTCTAAAGCACCGCGCATTTGTTCGCCCATGTTCAAGTATTTACGCAAGAATCTCGGAGTGAAACCTTCTGTAATTCCCAACATATCGTGTAACACTAAAACTTGTCCGTCTACATCACTGCCCGCGCCAATTCCAATGATTGGAACATGCACTTCTTTGGCAACGCGCTTGGCAAGTGTTGCTGGAATTTTTTCCAGGACAATAGCGAAACAACCGCTCTCTGCTAAAAGTTTCGCATCATGAATGAGGCGCTCAGCTTCTGATTCTTCTTTCGCACGAACTTGATAAGTTCCAAATTTGTAAATGCTTTGTGGCGTAAGTCCGAGGTGTCCCATAACTGGGATACCTGCGGTTAAAATGCGTTTTACACTTTCAACAATCTCTTCACCACCTTCCATTTTAATTGCGTGTCCGCCTGTTTCTTTCATGATACGAATGGCAGAGTTCAAGGCTTCTTTCGAATTACCTTGATAAGATCCAAAGGGCATGTCGACTACAACTAAAGAGCGCTGACAAGCACGAACCACGCTTGCTGCATGATAGATCATTTGGTCTAATGTAATGGGAAGTGTGGTCTCGTGACCGGCCATTACATTGGAAGCGGAATCACCCACAAGAATGACATCAATTCCAGATTGATCAACAATCAGAGCCATTGAATAATCGTATGCGGTGAGCATAGCAATTTTTTCGCCTTTGTTCTTCATTTCCTGAAGCGTGTGGGTAGTGACTCTACGAACTTCTTTATTTACTGACATGCGTTTAGTTTTTTTTGAGGGGCAAAAGTGAGGATTATTCTTTTACAAATATTTTTTTAGCAACAATTCCTTTTGCGCTATCTGAAATTTGAATGGCATACATGCCATTGCTGAATGTTGAAACGTCTATTCTTGTTGAACCTTGATTCTGCATATTTCCTGTGTAAATCAATTTTCCTTGAATGTCGAAAATAGAATAAGTCAATCCTCTAAATTCCGCTTCTGCAATGATTTGTATGTGGTCTTTTGCTGGTGAAGGAAAGATTCTAAAGGAAGTTTCTTCTTCTTCATTGACGTTGATAGTCGACTCGAAATGTGCAGTGAATTGTGCGTTGTTGAGTGTAATGTTTCCCAACCAAACAGAATCGAGAATATCGTTGATGATACTGCTGTTGTCCCAATATGCAAACGCATACCCCGGATTTGCGATGGCTTCAATTTTCACGGGCACACCGTCGAAGTAGACTCCTGTCCAAGGATATTCAGTAGGTTCTACAGTGCTGATGTGAATTTTGCCAGAACCAATAGGTAATACATCTAATGTTACATCTACTTGATTCGGTAAGTTGAAACGATCTTGAATGTGGTTGCGAACTTGTTCCGTTCTGCACAACAATTCCGATTGGAATGTCAAGTGATTGTTATAGAAATTGTCCATCTGTCCGGGCACATTCCCTGCGTCTCCCCAACGTTGATATTCATTCGGCATTTCAGGTGCAGTTAAATTGAAATAACGATTCTCAACTGCAATCAAACGTTCAGGACGGTAGTTTGTGTTCATTAAATCGGCGAAGCGATTGATGAAGTAGTTTTTGTATTGTGTGTTTTGAATACTCTTCAGCCATATGTTGATGTATGGATTGTCTGTGCTCTGTCCTGAAATATAGTCGATGTGATTATAAAAGCAATCTGTCCATGCATTCGGATTAAGGGCCAATTCCAAATCAATGGTTGCAAATCTCCAGCGGTTGTTGGTGACGTCTGAGCGATGTATTTTAATGTTGTTCTGTGGCCAGTCAACATTACCCATCCACGATTCGGAAATGATGTAATCGGTGTAGTATGTCATATCGAAATGTTGGTCAGCATCGTTCCAGTAGGTAGGGCTGCCTGCATTCAATGCATTGAATGCGTTGTATGAATTCCAGAAATTATCTGTTGAACCTTCTACAGCACGCAAGATTCCTCCATACCAGTAACTGAGTGACATTAACTCAACGGAGTCTTTATTTGCTCCTTCGTTCTCTTTGAACATTTCAGCATTGTACTTTTCACGAAGTTCATAGAGCCCGAAATATTGTCCATTGATATATACCGTCGCTGGTCTGTATGCGCTGTAGTTGGCATTTGCTCCGCGACACATCAATTCAGCTTGACAAGCTTCTTTGTACGGAAGTACTAAATATTGATTACTTCCATTGCGCAAATAGAATTCAGAATATTTGTTTCTGTTGGGTCTGCCTGGAATGATGACTTGGTTCACAGAACTTTCCCCCAATACGCTATGTGCTAATTCTAATCGGAAAGAATGCTGCGGATGTGAGCGGCTTCCTCCGGCGCCGCCATCGATTTGCATGCCTGTATTTTGTGAAAACATTAACGGGTGTCCGGGTATAGAATCGAAATAATCCAAGTGAGCATTGCGCAACCAGTCTTGATCCCAATGATCGAAGATGCCTTCATTTCCATACAAATTCGCATTGTCGGTAGTAATGGAAAGAATTGGAGTGGTGTGACTGATGTTGAAAAGGAAAGAGGCTGAAGTTACATTACTCGGAATGTAGTTCGGTTTGAAAGCACGCGCGCGTAAAATTTTTGATTGGAAGAAAGTTATCGGAGTGCCTGTGTATATAGGTGAATTGCTCGTAGGCTCACTTCCATCAAGTGTATATCGAATGGTGGAAGGTGCGGTGTTTAAATCAAGAATGGTAGCGTTGAAGGGAGTTGTGTATACACCAGGGTTGTGGTCGAACAAGGGGGCAATTGCATATCCCAATGCTGGAGTTCCACTGTTACTGGCATCAGGAGTTGGCGTTGTGAAAAGTGAATTTGTATTTGATCCATTTGGATAACGTCCGACACTCATGTCAACAGCCTGACAATTGACCACCAAACTGTTCTCTAAAACTTGAGAGGGGTTGAATAAAAACAATGTATCTCCTCCTCCTGAAATTTTGAAGCTTGTGTGAAATTGTGTTCCAGCATTTGGAAGGAAGGTGTTTGTCATGGCAACATCTGGCGTGTTCTTCATGGCAATTTCAATATAGGTGTAGTTCACAGGGTCTGTGGCAGCTACATTAAATCCAAGTGAGTTTATTGGTCCAGCAGCAAGTCCAGCTGCGGTAAGTTCAGCAGCTGGAATAAGCATTTGGTTTCGCGCGCTCCAATACCAGTTTCCGTAAGGAGCGGGATAGTCTGTATTTCCGTTTTGAATGTTACCTGTTCCGATGGTAATGCCATTCAATTTCATATTCGGACGCTGGTTAGCAACACTGCCTAAAACAGCTGAGCAAGACGCTTCGCTACCGTCGTTAAATGCATAGGTTGTAGATGCGTATGATGTGGCAGATTGTCTAAATACAGAGTTAGTAATGTAGCCAGTGTTGCTATAAGAGCAAACGTTTACGGCGATGCTCGAAACACCGTCCCATTGAAAAGGCGTCGTGAAGTTGTGGGTGTTCCATCCAACAATTGGAGTGAATGCACCCGTATTTATTGTTGTAGTGAAGGGCGTTGTTGCGAATCTATTTTTTTCGCTACAAAAAACAACAAGGAATTCTCCCGGATTAAGCGTGTAATGAGGGAATGTCCATTCTGTTGGCGTAGTAGAATTATCCGAAAGAGAATAACCGAAAAGATCAACTGCTGAAGTTCCGGCGTTATAAAGTTCAACCCAATCTTCGTATTCGCCATCTTCATCGGCAATAAGACTGTAGTTCTTATTGCTTCCTTCATTGATGACGATCTGCGACCAAGTGAAATTTGATACGAAGATTGCTGTGAAAAGAATAACTAATTTTTTCATTCTATAAAGGTACTAATTCTATTTGGCTTTGATTTTTTGAAGTTCCTTGTTGATACCCTCTTCGACAAGGGGTTCCATGATTAAATATCCAGAAACGTTTGGATGCACGCCGTCTTCACCTAATTCAAGACGAAGCCCGTTGCGTTCGTCTTTCATAGGGGTATGGAAGTCAACGAAAGTGATACCATGTGTTTCAGCATAGAAGCGCAAGGCTTTGTTCAATTCAATAATTTTTTCTGCGGGCTGTTTTCCAGGGCTCCAGGGGTATTCGAAAACGGGAAGGACAGAGCAGAGCACAACCCCGATGTCATTGGTTTTCGCCAATTCAATCATGGAAAAGATGTTGTCTTCAATCATGTCGAGTGTCACATTCCCCGTGTTTCCCGCAATGTCATTCGTGCCTCCAAGGAATACCACCACTTTCGGATGAAGGTTTACGACATCTGCACGAAAACGAAGGAGCATTTGTGAAGTGGTTTGACCACTTATTCCGCGATTCACATAGCTTTTTCCTACAAAAAAATCGGGGTGGACATCTTGCCAGAATTGGGTGATTGAGTTGCCCATGAAAACAATGCGATCTTCGTCATCTGTGGGGTTTTCAAGCAAGGTATTTGCCTTTCTGTAATAATTCAGATTTGCCCAGTCTTGGGCGTTTGCGGTATTATACATTGCCATGATCAAGCAAAGTGAAAGCAGTCTTCTTGTCATAAGTTCATTTCAAAGTTAGCCTAGCCTTAGCGTAATTCATTGTCCGAAGTTGATAATTTTACTATTCAAGGTGCGGGGCAAGGAAGTTTCTCGTTTTCTTCGAAGAAAATTAAGAGATATGTCTGCTTTTGAAATTGTGGGTGGCAATGCATTGAAGGGAACTGTTATTCCGCAAGGTGCGAAGAACGAAGCTTTACAAATAATATCTGCAGTATTGCTTACGGCAGAGACTGTAATTATTCGCAATATTCCGGAGATTATTGATGTGTTGAAGTTGATAGACTTGCTTCAAGATATTGGAGTGAAGGTGGAAAAGTTGGCCAAAGGCGAATTCAAATTCATTGCCGACGATATTAATCTGGAATATTTAAAGACAGAGGATTACAAGAGGAAGGCTGCTGCTTTGCGGGGATCTATCATGTTGGTAGGACCCATGCTTGGAAGATTTGGACAAGGATACATTCCTAAGCCAGGTGGAGATAAGATTGGTCGTCGTCGTTTAGATACCCACTTTACGGGGTTCCAAAATTTGGGTGCGACATTCAATTATGACGCTGTAAATTATTTCTACAGTGTAACCGCTCCACGGTTGAAAGGAGCATTCATGCTGCTCGATGAAGCATCTGTAACAGGCACTGCCAACATTGTGATGGCCGCAGCCTTGGCTGAAGGAACAACGACTATATACAATGCGGCTTGCGAACCCTACTTGCAACAGTTGTGTAAAATGATTAACCGCATGGGCGGTAAAATTTCGGGCATAGGTTCGAATTTACTCATCATTGAAGGGGTTGAAAAATTAGGTGGAACCGAGCACAGATGTCTTCCAGATATGATTGAAATTGGATCTTTCATTGGAATGGCGGCTATGACGAAGGGAGACATTACGATCAAAGATGTTTCATACAACGATCTAGGAATTATTCCTGAAATGTTCCGTCGCATGGGAATTCAAGTGGATCTTGTGAACGGCGATGATCTGCACATTCCAGCGCAGGATTCGTACGAGATTGATACCTTCATTGACGGTTCTATCATGACCATTAGCGATGCGCCATGGCCAGGATTCACACCAGATTTGATTTCTGTTGCATTAGTTACAGCAACTCAAGCAAGAGGTTCGGTGCTTATTCATCAGAAGATGTTCGAGAGCCGTCTGTTCTTCGTTGATAAGCTTATTGATATGGGTGCGCAGATTATTTTGTGCGATCCACACAGAGCAACCGTTATTGGACTCGATCGCAAGTCGACCTTGAAGGGAGTGACGATGTCTTCTCCAGATATTCGTGCAGGAGTGTCCTTGTTAATTGCGGCATTGAGCGCGAAGGGAAAATCTACCATTCAGAACATTGAGCAAATCGACCGCGGTTACCAAGACATTGAAGCGCGCTTGCGAGCATTGGGAGCGGATATTAAGCGCGTCTAAACTCTTTGGCAAGAACTTTGGCTTGTGAGCAACATAACGCTATATTTGAAATGAATTCAACAATTATGAAAAAAAATCTTGCCCCTTTCGCTTTGCTACTCGCAGTAGTCGCGATGTTCAGCTTCACCTCGGTTAAGCAGAATGATACCACACCAACTTCAACCAAAATCGGATTGGAAATTGGCGACGAAGCACCAAACATTATTATGAAGGGTGTTGATGGAAAAGACTTAAAGCTTTCTTCTTTAAGAGGTAAAATGGTTTTGATTGATTTCTGGGCGTCTTGGTGTGGACCTTGTCGCAGAGAAAATCCGAATGTTGTAGCTGCTTATAACAAGTACAGCAAGGCGAAATTCAAGACAGCAAAAGGATTCGAAATCTTTTCAGTGAGTTTCGATCAAAACAAAACGGCTTGGGAAGAAGCCATTGCGAAAGACGGATTGTTGTGGAAGTATCATGTTTGTGATATGAAAGGATGGGCAAATGCTGCCGGACAGTTGTACGGTATCTCAAGCATCCCATCAAGTGTGTTAATTGACGAGAATGGAATTATTGTCGCGAAAAACCTTCGCGGCCCATCATTAGACATGGAATTGGACAAGTATGTAGCTTCGTTCAATTGATCTAATTATATAAGTTATCTTTGCGGGCCGAATACATTCGGCCCGTTTTGTTTTCTGACAGCCTGTCGCTCTTTTTGGCTTGGCTCAACGATTGTCAAAAGGGAATTACATTAAATTTTGGGTTATGACAGAAGAATTGAATGACAATCAGTCACAAGAATTTGAAAACAACGAGGTGAATGAAACACCAAACGAAGAGACCGCAGCAGAATCAACTGCTGAAGCTGCAGCAGAGCCTTCAGCAGACGACTTAGTTGCAGAGTGGAAAGATAAATATGTGCGCTTGACGGCTGACTTCGAGAATTTCAGAAGACAGCGAAATCTAGAACGCGTTGAATTGCTAAAGAATGCTTCAAAAGATGTCATCGTTGGATTGCTTCCTGTGCTTGATGTATTCGAATTGGCCATGAAAGCCAACGAAACGAGCGAAGATATTCAGGCAGTGAAAGAAGGCTTTGCCTTGATTTATGGAAAGCTCATGACTGAATTAGAGAAGAAAGGATTGAAGCCAATGGAGAGCACCGGCTTTCCATTCAATGTAGATTTCCACGAGGCAATTACTGAATTCCCTGCCCCAACAGAAGAGCAGAAAAATACAGTAATTGACACTCCCGAGAAAGGTTATTTGTTGAACGATAATGTAATTCGCTACGCCAAAGTAGTGGTAGGAAAATAATTATGGCTAAGAGAGATTATTACGACGTATTGGGTGTTTCGCGCAGCGCGAATGAAGCCGAAATAAAAAAGGCTTATCGCAAATTGGCGATTCAGTATCATCCGGATAAAAATCCAGACGACAGTTCGGCTGAAGAAAAGTTCAAAGAAGCTGCCGAAGCCTATGAGATTTTAAGTGATAATCAGAAGCGTCAGCGCTACGACCAATTCGGTCACGCCGGAATGGGCGGTGGGGGCGGTCAGAGCTACGGTGGCGGAATGAATATGGACGATATCTTTTCTCAATTCGGAGATATCTTCGGTGGATTCGGTGGCGGTGGTGGTGGAAGATCGAGTGCAAGAAAAGTGAAGGGAAGCAATCTTCGTATTCGTGTTAAATTGAATTTGGAAGAAATAGCCTTTGGAACCACCAAGAAAATCAAGGTTTTCAAGATGGCGAATGCCGATGGCGTGACTTACGATACGTGTTCGACATGCGGTGGATCTGGGCAGATTCGTCGTGTGCAACAAACTATACTGGGTGCTATGCAAACCGCCAGTACATGTAATGCGTGTAACGGTGCGGGTAAGTCAATAAAAGACCGTCCGAAAGATGCCGATGCATATGGACAAGTGCGCAAAGAAGAAACCGTTGAGATTAAAATTCCAGCGGGTGTGGGTGAAGGAATGACTTTGAATGTTTCTGGAAAAGGAAATGCAGGTCCATTCGGAGGAGTGCCAGGAGATTTGTTGGTTCAGATTGAAGAAGAAGAACACAGCGAATTGAAGAGAGATGGAATTCACTTGTACTACGATTTGTATTTGAATTTCGTAGATGCCGCTTTGGGTGCAAGCATTGAAATTCCATTGGTGAAGGGTAAAGCGCAGATAAAAATTGAAGCAGGAACCCAAGCGGGAAAAATATTACGATTGAAAGGAAAAGGACTTCCAGATGTTAACGGGTACGGTACTGGAGATTTGATGGTAAATATCAATGTTTGGACACCACAGAAACTTTCAACTGAGGAAAAAGAGATCTTAACGAAACTTCGTGAATCGGAGAATTTCAAACCTAATCCTTCAGCGAAAGACAAGAGCTTTTTCCAACGTGTAAAAGAAATGTTTCAGTAATTAGGCAATGGAG
>JBJOON010000009.1:0-22848 GCA_046051235.1 Bacteroidota bacterium | reverse complement strand
ACACAAGGAAATACAATCGAAATTGTACTTCCTAAAATATCAGATTGAAGGAACCAACGAATTCTTAACCGTTGCGACTACCCGTCCTGAAACCATTCTAGGAGACACCGCTGTTTGCGTGAATCCAAAAGACGAGCGTTACACACACCTTCACGGAAAGAAAGTTATTGTTCCGTTGGTAAACCGCGCTGTTCCTGTCATTGCAGATGAATATGTTGAAATTGAATTCGGAACGGGTTGCTTGAAAGTGACTCCCGCGCACGATCAAAATGACTTTATGTTGGGTGAAAAATACCAATTGGAAGTGATTAACATGATGAATGCCGACGGAACAATTTCCGAAGCAGGAGGCATGTACATTGGACAGGATCGCTTTGCAGTTCGTGAACAAATTGCAAAAGATTTAGAAGTTGCCGGATTACTCGCTAAGACGGAAGAGCACTTGAACAAAGTGGGCTATTCAGAACGCACCGATGTGGTTATTGAACCACGCTTGTCGTTGCAGTGGTTCGTTGACATGAAAGACCTAAGCAAGCCTGCTTTGGAAAACGTAATGAACGACACCATTCGTTTCTTCCCTCCGAAATTCAAGAACTCGTATCGCAATTGGATGGAGAACATCAAAGACTGGTGTATCTCTCGTCAATTGTGGTGGGGACATCGCATTCCTGCGTTCTACGCGCCTGATGGAAGTTTTGAAGTTGCGAAAAACATTGAAGATGCCGTTGCACAGTTTCAAGCTAAAGGCGCTTCATGGAGTGCTGCAGATTTGAAGCAAGACGACGATGTATTAGACACTTGGTTCAGCTCTTGGTTGTGGCCAATCAGTGTGTTCGACGGTTTCTATTCGAAAGAAGAATTAGACTACTACTACCCGACTGCCGATTTGGTAACTGCTCCAGAGATTATGTTCTTCTGGGTTGCACGAATGATTGTTGCAGGCTATGAATACGTTGGAAACTTCCCTTTCAAAAACGTTTACTACACCGGTATCGTTCGCGATAAGCAAGGAAGAAAGATGAGCAAGTCGTTGGGTAACTCACCTGATCCGATTGAACTCATGCAACAGTTCGGAGCAGACGGTGTTCGTGTAGGAATGTTGCTTTCATCTCCTGCTGGAAATGACCTTCCATTCGACGAGTCGTTGTGCGAGCAAGGAAGAAATTTCGCCAATAAAATTTGGAACGCTTTCCGTTTGGTGAAGAGTTGGGAAGAGAAGATCGATGCTTCTTTGGAGCAACCTGAATCTTCAGCCATTGCTGTGAAGTGGATGAACAATCGCTTCGAGCAAGTGCTTGCAGACATGGAAGACGGTTACGATAAGTTCCGCATTAGCGAAGTGTTGATGCAGACGTACAAATTAATTTGGGACGACTTCTGCGCTTGGTATTTGGAAATGGCAAAGCCATCTTACGGAAAAGGAATCGATTCGAAAACATACAACGACACACTTGATATTTTCCAAAATTTATTGAAAGTTTTGCATCCGTTTATGCCTTTCCTAACGGAAGAAATGTGGCAGCACATGGACTCATGGAAGAGCGAATCGGAAATGATTTGTATTTCGAATTGGCCTGCTGCAAAAACCTTCGATGCGAATATTCAAAAAGAATTTGAAGAGTTTGAGCAATTGGTGACTGAAGTTCGTAACGTTCGCAAAAAGCAAAACCTTCCGAACAAAGATGCCTTGGTTGTTTCATTCATGAAAACAGCAAACAGAAATTCTTCGTTCGATGCAGCGTTCAAACATTTGTGCAACATCTCTGAATTGAATGAAGTGTCTGAGAAGATGAACCCATCATTCAGTTTCATGGTGAATGGTGTTGAATATTTCATTCCATATACAGCCTCTGTTGACGTTGAAGCAGAGCAAGCGAAGATGAAGGAAGAGTTGGCTTACCTCGAAGGCTTCTTAAAGTCTGTAGAGGCGAAGCTTTCGAATGAACGCTTCGTTCAAAATGCGCCGGCTGCTGTATTGGAAGGCGAGCGTAAAAAACAATCTGACGCGTTGAGTAAGATTGCCGCGATCAAAGAACAGCTCGGATAATAGAAATTATTTCTTTCGTGTTGAAATGAAATCGCGAACGATTTTCTTTTCAGCGAAAGCTTTGTTCCAACTGTCGTGTTTGACATCTGGATAAGAAATGAGGTGAACATTCGTGTTCACCTTTTTTGTTGCGTTCACCATACGAACTGAATTCTCGTAAGGAACAACATTATCGGCCTTTCCATGAAAGGCCCACACGGCGGTTTGCGTATTGTTCTTCGTTTGTGCAATGTCTCCACCCCCGCAAACCGGCATTGCCGAAGCAAAGCGATACGGCTGACGCGCCATGTACTCCCAAGTACCGTATCCGCCCATGCTTAATCCTACAATGTACATGCGCGTAGTATCGATCATTCTCGTGTTCAACACGAGAGAATCAATTCCATTCATCAATACTTGCATAGGCCAAGTTGGATTTTTTTTCATGGTGTGCTCAATCGCCTTCCAATCGACATCGGTCCATCGTTGATCTGTTGGACATTGGGGTGCCCAAAGGACGTAATGCTCAAGTCCTGCGGCTTTTAACGTTTCCATGAGAATAGGTAGTCCAACTTTGGTCTGAGAAACGTTGTCGCTACCGCGCTCACCGGCGCCATGCAAAAACAAAATAAAAGGCAGTCGTGCTTCGTAATCTCCGTTCACCACGTACTCTTTCAACGGTAATTTTTTTCCATTTGAAACAAGGAATTTCGCCTGCTGCGCTTGGGTTTCAGCAAAAACAAGAATGCTGCGCTTGGGTTTCAGCAAAAACAAGAAGGCAAATAAGCAACAATTTAACTTTCATAGAAAGGAAATTTATAGATGGAAATGAATGTCAAAGATAGCCGTTGAACAGACCAGAACAGAGCAATAACTCGTTTGAAAAAGAAAACAACAGTTATGAAAACGAATCGCACCCTTTTCAAAACACTCGATGAAGTAGTGTTTGAAACCCGCAACAAAATGTATGGCGCCTATACGCTTCGTAAAAACTACGGTCGCCGAACTTTACTTTCAACAGCCATCGCCATTTGCCTCGTCTCTGGCTTCCTCTTCGCGCTGACCTTGACAAACAAAGCCATTGAGAAAAAGGCACCGGAGGTTCAATTGACCCAACTTACGACCGTGCGTTTGGATGAAATTAAAATTCAACCCAAAAAAGAACCGAAGAAACAATCCCTCGTGCAGAAAGCGCAAGGAGGTGGCATTGAAAACCGAACTGTGAACATAGTGGATAACACCACCAAGAAAACCAACGTTTTCAGTCGTTTTGGAGGAATTGGTCTTGGAGGCGACGATGATGATTTCTTCGGATTTCCAGAGGATCCCAATTTCGAGGTGGACACAACTACCGTGAAAAAGAAAAAAAATAACAATTTCAAAACATTCGCTCAGTTCATGCCCGAATTTCCTGGCGGAGTCTCTGAATTGTATGCCTTCCTTCAAGACAACATCTACTATCCCGAGCGAATGAAGAACCTCGGAATCGAAGGAACAGTCTACGTTTCATTCGTCATTGAAGAAGACGGAAGCATCTCTCGCGTATCGGTGGAACGCGGTATCGAGAACGGTGATGAGCTGAATAAAATAGCGGTAAAAGCCATTCAAAAAATGCCAAATTGGATACCCGGTCGTAGCGGAAATACGTCCGTTGCTGTAAAACAAACTATTCCTATTCAATTTTCACTTGTAAACGATTAAATTTGCACCCTATGCTGAAAAAGCCCTTGCTGATAAGCCAGATTATTATGGTAGGAGTTTTCGTTGGAATGGCCATCTTTTGTGTGGCCTCCAACGCGTTAGACAACACCTTACCTGGCCAAAGAAAATATTGGTTTGCACTTGTGCTATTCCTTTATGCAGCAATGCGTGCAAGAAGAGTTCAATTAGCGTGGAAAGAACTAAAATCAGAGGACACCACAAAATGAAAAAAACATTCTTCATAGCATTGTTTGGCGCGTTGCTCGCGAGTTGCGGGAACTACGACCAATCGGCTCAAGGTATTTCCTCAGGTGAGTTGAAAATTGGCGTTGACGAAAGTTATAGCCTTATGATGCAGTCTCAAATTCCTGTTTACCAGCAGATTTATGACAAAGCGAAAATCAAACCTACCTATTCAACGGAAGAGGAAATCATTCGCTTGTTGCTTGCAGACAGCATTCAAGCAGCTATTATCAACCGTCCGCTTACTCAAGCTGAATTGGATTTCTTTGCTTCGAAGCAACGTTTACCAGAGTCGGTGAAAATTGCTACAGACGCTATTGCACTTATTATCCATCAGGACAATCAAGATTCTGTTTTAACCCTTGATCAAGCGAAACAAGTTCTGGGAGGACAAATCACAAATTGGAATCAAATTAATCCTTCCAACAAAAACGGCGACATTCGAATTATTTTCGATCACAATGGATCTTGCAACGCTCGTTATGTTCAGGAGAATTTTTTGAACGGAGGTGGCATGCCTGCGAATTTCTTCGCTATGGACAGCACTGCCGCTGTGATTAACTACGTTCACGACAATCCGGGCGCCATTGGAATTATCTCAGTAAGTTGGATCACTGATCCAGAAGACAAGGTTACCAAGGCTTTCAGAGATAAAATTGATGTTGTTGGAATTTTAAACAACACCTTAACCGATCATCCCGAGCGTGTGAGATATCCGTTCCAAGCCTATGTCTTCGACAAGAGCTATCCGTTTACTAGAGATGTCTATGCTATACGTACAGGACTGAAGGGTACCGTGGGTACAGGGTTCATTTCTTTCCTCAATGGAGAGAAGGGCCAGCTCATCATTCACAAAATGGGCATGGTTGCTGCTACGTCGCCAACAAGAGTTATTAGAATTAAAGATTAATCCTGAAATAAGTAAACATGAATATGAAGAACCTATTCTTTCTCCTAGTAGCAAATATGCTGCTTCTTTCGTGCACTGCACAGAAATCGGCCCCACTTGTGTTGGATCCTGCATTCGATCCAATTCGTACTTCAACATTGAACGAGCGCTATGAAAAAGCACTTCGTGATTTAGCTGCTATGCCTAATAGCGCTGAGAAATTCGCAGTAGACGGATTCAATTATTTGGAATGGGCTATCGATGGAAAATTCATCGACGCAGGAAAAACTGCTGAAGCGAAACAAGCTTTCTTAGCTGGTGTTAAAGCTGATTCTCTCTTCCCTTTGAACTATGTTGGTCTTGGCCAAATTGAAATGCGTGAAGGCAATGGCGGAAAAGCAGATACCTATTTCGCAAAAGCAAGAGGCATTGTAGACAATAAGAAAAACAAAGCTTCAAAAGACCTGAAGTATACCACCTACATCGCTATCGCTGCAGCGAATATTGCAGAAGACGCTAAGAACCTTGGAGCTGCAAAACAAGCACTTGATGCATTGGCTGAAGTTGTAATTGAAAACACGGCTATTCGTCTTCAATTGGGATTAACACTAGGAGATTACCAAAGCGTAAAAGAAATAAACAACCAGTCTCCGGCTATTTCTGAATACAACAAATGTTTGGAAATTGATTCGAAATATGTTCCCGCTTTATACAGAAAAGCAAAGTTGTACCGCGGTGCTAAAAACAACGATGAAGCCTTGAAATTCTTCAATGAAGCTATTGCAACCGACCCAACATTCGCTCCTTCTTACCGTGAAAAAGCTGAGCTTTTAAAAGACCGCGGGCAATTCGAAGAAGCTATTGCGGCTTACGCAAAATACCTAGAATTAAACAACTCTTGCCGCGTTCAACAACGTTATGCATCTTTCTTCTACTTGACAAAAAACTACGATCGCGCAATCACTGAGGTTACTGCGGCTTTTCCATGTAACTCAGACAACAATACACTTAACCGTGTTTTGGGATATTCATACTTGGAATTGAAAAACTTCGCAGACGCGAAAAACTACATGGACATCTATTTCGCAAGACAAGAAGTGAAAAACCAAGACGTTTCTGATTATGTGAATTATAGCAAAATCTGTCTTGGACTTGGACAAGATAGCCTTGGTGTGGTTTATTTGGAAAAAGCGATTGAATTGTTCCCGGATTACACCGATGGGTACAATGAAATTGCAACGATCTACACGAACAAAGCAATTGCTTCAAAGGGAAAAGAAAACGAAGCACTTCGTATTAAACTCTACAGCAAAGCAGCAGATTGGTACGAAAAGAAAATGGTGAAATTGGGCGCAGACGCGAAAGACCAATTTATTCAAGGACAGATGTACTACTTTTCTCAGCAATACGTAATCGCTGACACTACTTTCCGCAGAAGCGCAGTACGTTACCCTGAGGCTTGGTTCTGGGTAGGTAAATGTCAAAACAAAATTGACCTTGCTGCAGTGACTGAAATTAGTCCAGCGAAAGGATTAGCTAAGCCTTTCTACGAAAAAGGAATTATCCTAGTTGGACAAGATCCTGCTGTAATTGAAAAGAATAAAAAGAACTTAGCAGAGGCATACCAATACCTTGGTTTGTACTACGGAAACATCGGTGATATCAATTGTTCAAAGTCTGCTTGGAACAAGGTGTTGCAATTGGATCCAACCAACAAAATTGCCAACCAACTTTTGGTTACTCCAGAAACATTAGACGCTGAATTACTTGCAGCTCCTGGAGATTGTCCATTGGTTGTATATCCTGAAGTTCCAAAAGAATCGACTGAAGGAAACTAATCTCGACTTCCAGAGGCGTTAAGTGTTCACTTTCCGCTTTTAATAACTCCCAATACTTCCTGAAAAGGAAAGCATTGGGAGTTTATTTTTGAAGTACAATTTGTACTATGGAAAACGCTATGCGCCTGAAAGAACTTTCAGAAGAACTTCACACCAACATTAACAATCTGCTTTCGGGCGACATGACGCCCGCGCAGACGCAACATTTGGTTGAATTATGCAGTGAACTCTACGAAAAACTGATTGTTCTTCGTTTCAAAGCTTTCACAGAAACAATTACACCTGCAGAAAAAATGCAAGCGGTTCTCGAAACTTCAGAACCAATTAAGATAGATACTACCCCTGTTTCAACCCCACCAGAATTAGCGAATCAAGTGAATTTGATTGATGCGATCGAAGAGGTATTGCAAGATTCTTCGAAAGATGTTGCACAAGATTTTACGAAAGATGCTTCGCAAGAGGAGGACGTTGAAGATGAAGGAGATGATGAAGAGATTGTTTTTCAATTGATACCCAACGAAGAGCCGGTTGTTGAAACGCCTGTGATGACAGTCGTTACAGAGGCACCTGTTGAAGAAGTTCCGAAGGGTGAAGTGAAACCTATGGTTTCGTTGAACGACACGTTCAAAGAAAATGCAAATCAACAAGCCAGCATTGCAAAGAAATTAGAAGGATCACCAATAAGTGATTTGAAGAAAAATATTTCATTGAATCAACGCTTTCAATTCTGCAAAGACTTGTTCAAAGGGAACAACCAAGAATATGAAGTGACCTTGGAAAAACTGAACAATACCAATCGCGACGAGGCCATGCGTATTCTTCAAACTTTGCGCGACAAATACAGCTGGAATCCAGAATCAATGGCTGCGAAAGACTTCACAGACTTGGTGAACAGACGCTACATGGCATGAAGCTATTCATAGTACCCACTCCTGTTGGTAACCTTGAAGACCTTACCCTGCGCGCCATTCGCGTGTTGAAGGAGTGTGATTTCATTTTATGTGAAGACACCCGAGTGAGCGTTCGGTTGTTGCATCACCTTGAATTTTCAAAACAGCTGGTGGCCTTCCACCAACACAACGAGCACCAAAAGCTCGATCACATTATTGAGCGCATTCAGCAATCGCAATCAGTAGCTCTTATCTCTGATGCGGGTACTCCAGGCATTTCAGACCCTGGATTTTTATTGGTTCGCGCATGCATTCAAAACAACATACCTGTTGAATGCCTCCCAGGACCGACGGCTTTCGTTCCAGCACTTGTGAATAGCGGACTTCCAACCGATAAATTTATTTTCGAAGGGTTCCTTCCACAAAAAAAAGGAAGAGAAACACAACTGAAGCGAATAGCTGAAAATCCTTTCACTTCAGTCCTATACGAGTCTCCACACCGAATAGTGAAATGCTTAGAACAGTTAATAAAATTCTGTGGTGAAGACCGTCAGTGCTCTATCTCCCGCGAAATATCGAAGAAATTCGAAGAAACACGTCGCGGAACCCTTGTTGAACTTTTAGCGCATTTCAGCACACACGAACCGAAGGGCGAGTTCGTAATTGTGCTAAATTCGCGTTCATGAATTTGAATCTTTCCCCTGAAGAAATTGTACGCAGAGAAGCACTCGCAAAATTGCGCGCGCTAGGCATTGAGCCTTTTCCTGCTGAAGAATTTATTACCACTTCAAACGCCGAAGAAATAAAGGCGAACTACGAAGAGGGTAAACAGGTTGTAGTTGCTGGTCGATTGATGAATCAGCGTATTCAAGGAAAGGCTGGATTCGCCGATCTTATCGATTCAACCGGAAGAATTCAATTGTACATCAATCAAGATGCATTGTGTCCAGGCGAAGACAAATCGCTTTACCAAGATGTCGTTCGTCACCTCCTGCACTACGGCGATATCGTTGGTGTGGAAGGAACCATGTTCACCACCAAATTGGGTGAAATTTCAATACATGTCTCAGGATTAAAAGTTCTTGCAAAGTCGTTGAAGCCTCTTCCTATTGTGAAGACAGATGCTGAGGGAAACGTTTACGACGCGTTCACCGATCCAGAATTGCGCTACCGCATGCGCTACGTAGATCTTGTGGTGAATCCGAAAGTAAAAGACACCTTCGTGAAGCGCACCAAGATTGTGAACGCCATGCGCAATTTCTTCAACGACAAAGGATATTTGGAAGTTGACACACCTGTGCTTCAAGCCATACCTGGAGGGGCTTCTGCTCGTCCGTTCATTACACATCACAACTCGCTCGACATTCCGATGTACTTGCGTATTGCGAACGAGTTGTACCTGAAGCGCTTGATTGTAGGCGGATTCGAAGGGGTGTATGAGTTCAGTAGAAACTTCCGCAACGAAGGAATGGACCGTACACACAATCCGGAATTCACTGTCATGGAAATTTATGTAGCCTATAAAGACTACAACTGGATGATGAACTTCACCGAGCAAATGCTTGAGCACGTTGCTATGGAAGCACTTGGAAAAACTGAAGTTCAATTCGGAGAGAAAACATTAAGCTTTAAAGCCCCATTCGCGCGAGTTACAATGACCGAAGCGATTAAGGAGTATACTGGGTTCGATATTACCGGAAAGTCTGAAGACGAGCTTCGTGCGAAGTGTTTGGAATTAGGTTTAGACGCAGGAGAAAATTTAGGAAAAGGAAAACTCATCGATACACTCTTCGGTGAGATGTGCGAGAAACACTACATTCAACCAACATTCATTACAGACTATCCTGTAGAGATGTCGCCGTTGTGTAAGCGTCACCGCGAAAATCCTGAACTTACAGAACGTTTCGAATTAATGGTGAACGGAAAAGAATTGGCCAACGCTTATTCTGAATTGAACGATCCTATTGATCAGCGCGAACGCTTCGAAGAGCAAGCGAGCCTTATGGAGCGCGGCGACGATGAAGCCATGTTCATTGACTACGATTTCTTGCGTTCGTTGGAATACGGTATGCCGCCTACTTCAGGAATGGGCATTGGTGTAGATCGTTTGGTTATGATGATGACCAACAACGAAAGCATTCAAGAGGTGTTGTTCTTCCCGCAAATGCGTCCAGAGAAGAAACAAGAAGGTCCAGATGTAGCGTCTTTCGCAGCGAAAGGCATTGAAGCGCATTGGATAGATGCTATTGTGAGCATGGGAATCCTTTCATTGGATAAATTGAAAGAAACTAAGCCAACAGCGTTACACCAA
Organism: Bacteroidota bacterium; assembly: GCA_046051235.1. Classification (GTDB taxonomy): domain Bacteria; phylum Bacteroidota; class Bacteroidia; order Flavobacteriales_D; family Sanyastnellaceae; genus CAIZGX01. Next base: position 12,950 of record JBJOON010000009.1, on the reverse strand, counting down.
AACTTGAATCAATACCGCAAGAAGAATAAGCTCGATGTACCTGCTGCGCAGTTGGAAGAGATTATGATGTGGTTTAGTTAAACAACAAACGCACACTCATATTTCCGGCGTGAACAATATCACGTCCGTCACTCTTCCTTCCATTGTAATTCAACGAAAGTTGTAAATTCTGATTGATTGTTTTTCGCCATGCGCAAGCAATTGTCAGGTTGTTTCCTGCTTGCAATCCGCCTAACGCGTCGTACACAACCGGTCCAGTTGCATCGCCTTCAAACTGAATGCGAATGTACTTGACTTCGCTTTTGAAAAGTTGTCCGTTCTTGGCCTCCACTTGCCCGTCTGCGCCAAGGGAAAGGCTTCGTGCGTTGAAAGTTGTTTCGCTTGCATTTCCGCTTCTAACTGCAAGTTCACCCAACACCGCAAATCGTTTGTTATTTGTAGGTTGAAACGCGAACGAAGGTGTGGCAGTTATGTACGAGGATGTGAAGTTTCGCGTCGCTAGAAAATCAGATGATGTTTCCTTCTTCCCTGAAGTCACTTGAAGTAAAACTTGCGTGCTCGATTCGATGGACTTTCTGAAATTCAGAATTTGCGATTGCTCTACACGTGTTTCAAATCCGGAAAGAAGAAACGCTTTATTCATGACTTGTTGTGTGGTGAAGTCTGCACTGAAGTTTGGATCTGACTTGCGATAAAACATCGTGCCGCGCAAGACATTTCCAGCAGAAACTAAATATGTTTCATTGTCATTCAAAGGCGAAATATGCTCCAAACCCCCGAAGGTAGATTTGCGTTCAGCACGACTCATTAACTGCGTACTCCATGACTTCAGCGTGTTGTAAAGAAATGTGTTTTTGTTTTTCAGTTGACGCGGATTCACATTCAAAGAAGAAGTAAATGATGTCGTGTAGATGCTTTGGTATTCTGTTGTTTGAACAGGCAAGCGAACATAGTTCGCTTCGTACGCAAACGCTGCAACTTCGAATTCTGAAAGTTCTTTAACTCCGTTATCGTTGTAGTCGTTCCATACGTAAACACCCTGTCCTGCGGGAACTTCAGCGTAAATGAAGGCTTGCTTCGCTTCAAGACCACTCGACGTTTCGTAGAACAAATTCATTTGAATCCATTTACTCTGCGGTGTGCGAAATTCAATACGTCCCAACAAACTACTCAAGGGTTTAATTAGCGCAAGACTGTTTAGTGAAATCAATTGCCGGTTACTTGCAGTGACTGCTAAATAACTTCCTCTTTTCGTTGTGTTTCGAAATTCAACTCCGTAATTATTCGCGGTTGAAATGGGTGTCACACCGTTAACAATGAACGCATGATCTTTTCTATTTCGAAAAAAAAGTTTGAATGCGCGATGTGTAGTATCCGTTGAACGGAAGTAAGCTTCACCGTCGAAAAACTTATAGGACTGTTGTGCAACAGCAAACGTGTTAAGCTCTTGCTCATCGCGAATTCCAAAAGTAAAACGCTTGCCCTCTCTGTATAGATGTGCCTTCTGACGAATGAAAGAAGAAGCTATTGCACCGTTGGTTTCCAAAGCAGAAGCGTCGATTTGGAGTTTTGTACGTTCAAATACGTTTGCATTCACTAAAACTTTTGCTTTGTTAGCTTCGAAAATATTTCCAATTTCATAATGCGATCCACTCACGGTGATGTGCTTTCCTGCGTCGATTTGACGACTCACTTTCGCTTCGGAAATCCACTCGCTCTCGACGTTTCTTAAGATGGTTTGCACGTTCCAATTTCGTTCAAACTCAACTTCTCGAAAACGTTCTATGCGTGAAAAAGTAGAAGACAGATTCTCTGTATTTAGCTCCCAGAGCCAAGCGCGGCCTTCCTTTCCTCTTGTAATTTTCTCTTTCACATTGGCTTTAATTGCAAAGCCTTGATTGTTCCGATCGTTCAAATTGGAAAATGTATTGGCATCGACATCGGAATAAGCACCTTCCACGTTCATGGTCCAAGCATTCTTTTCTGTTCCCCATTTTGCGGTATGTCCTGCCACCACCATTCGCTGCTTTCTTGGTGCTGTAAGTCGTTGAACCGGTTCGTAGTTTCCTTGTTTTATGCCGTCTATAGGGGCTACCCACTTAAAAACTTTTCCGTAAGAAGAGAATCCGTTTTCAATGTAATTCCCGTTTCCATTTCCAACAAATGTAAAATTCGCGGTGAAGACCGCGACGGATGCATCTGTTGAATACACCAAAATATTTGTGAAGGATAGTGAATCTACTTGTGCATACATTACACGGTCTGACAAGAATCCTGTACTGTCGATTCCACTTACCGTTGCGGCAGAAAATGCATCGCCCGCTTGCGCGAGTGTCAAGCGATCTTCGGCAGTTAGCGTTTGAAGTAACGGTTGATTCTTCGCGTCGAGCTCTTGAAAAAACTGAACGTAGGTCGTTCCTTTCTTCGAGGTGTATTCGAAGTCGGCCGTAACTAGCGGACGTGCATATTGACGATCGCTGTATTGAAATTCAACTACGATACGTTTGTCTTTTGTAATTCGATTTCGCGGAGTGAAAACAATTTCCGCTGTGTTGTAGTCTATGAGGTAGTCTTGATCTTGTCCGCGAATGAGTTTCTTTCCATCGATATAAACGTCTTCGGTGCCACCGAGAACGGTGATGTAGGTCTCGCCTTGCGCACCCTGCAAGCGATAGGGACCCTGACTTCCTTCTATCCCTTGAATACTTTGCCTGTTGAATTTACCCTTCGAAATAGAAACGGAAGCTTCACTTTTCAAAATTCCTTCTGTCCTTATTTCACTCGTATTTTGAACGAACACACCCAAACCGCGTTTGGTGTATTTCATGAAGTAATGTGTGCGAAGAGGAAGAGTATAATCTCCTGCGATGATCTTGTTTCGTTTATCAGTAAGTTGAATGAAGACCTGATCGAACTCTTGAAATTGTTGCGTACTTCCGGAAGAAGAAACGGGAATGTTGTTGTCGGAAATGGAAGCGAGCAATTGAAAACGATTGGCTATTTTTCCTGTTAGTTGAAGGTTCAAGGAAGACTGAACACCGAGATCTTGTTGATTTCCCAAAGACACTCCGCGTGTGATAGATCCGCTCTTCTGAATTGCATCGTACGAGCGCTCTGTTTGCGTCGCTTGAATGGTGCCGAATTGAAAGACATCGCGTTTTCCATACTGCGGCTCATACGTCTGTAGAAATGCATTGTATGGAAGATTGAGTGTTTCGTAGTTCACCCAAAGTGTATCGCTTAGCAAGGTATCGCGCAGAAGCATTTGCGCATGAACCGTGTAGCGATATCCTGATTTTAAAATTTCATTTTTATGAATGACTTGAATGGAACTTGGACGAACGATGGAGGTATCGAGCGAAATACAATTTACATTCGGAAGAAGAACAACCGTTCTTTTCGACTGAGCAAACGAATGAAGCGAAAGCGTGCAAAGGAATAGAATGAGCAGCGATCGCATTCGTAAGAATTAATCTTTAATGTTTACGACGCAACGTTCTTCGTTGCACTGTTCAATGAGCTGAGCGTAGGTCAAGCCTTTCAAATCTGACTTCAGTAAATCGCGCTTTTTCTTTGAGTAATCGCGCAGTACTCTTCCTTCACAAAATCTTCTAATCTGATCTTCGCTTTCCAAGATGAGTTCGGGTACTTGAACCAGTGCACCTGCTTCATTTTTCGCGGCCATGGTGAAATAGCACGAATTGGTATGCTTGAAAACACCTGTTTTCGGATTGAGTGATTCAACGCGAATGCCGACAATCATGGTTGTATTTCCTACATAGTTCACAGAAGCTTTGAACGAAACGAGTTCGCCCACTTCAACGGGATTTAAAAATTCTACTCCTTCCACGGCAACGGTAACGCAATAGCCTCCAGAATGTTTTGCAGCGGCCACATAAGCCACTTTATCCATAATTGAAAGAAGGATACCTCCGTGCACTTTGCCGCTAAAATTAGCGTATGCCGGAACCATAAGTTCGGTAATGGTTGTATTTGAATTCTCGACTGTTTTCGCGTTCATGTAGCGAAAATACAAGAAGCTCAGAAAATTAGTCTTCCCTGATTAAAGAGACTTGAACAATTTCAAAACAATCCCGTCGGCCAATCCAAACTTCGGCGCAAATATTTTCTCAATATTTGCTGAATTCGCAACTTGTGTATAAAGATTCAAAGCTGGAACGATAACGTCGGCTCGATCAGGTCGAATGGAATATTTCTTCACGCGTTCATGAACCGAAAGCTTTGCAAGGTTTCGCAATAAGGTTTCCAACTCTTTTACTGCGATTGGTTCACGCTGTTTTTTTTCCAAAATCTTGAACGCAGAGCTAATATTTCCACCCGTGGCAATGGCCTCGTAATTCAAGTTCGAATTGAGGTTCTCCTTCAACCAAGCAGATATGGCTTTCGGGATTTTCACTTGATCGTTGATGAGCATACGAACAGTTCCTATTTCAAATGATTGGCTGTGCTTTCGTTCGAAATTCTCAATAATGGTAAGTTCGGTGCTTCCTCCTCCTACATCGATAAACAAATAGTTCTTTGATTTAGGCAAATCTTGTTGTTCGAAATTCGCAAAGATTATATCGGCCTCTTCAGCGCCTGACAATACATCGACTGTCAATCCGGCCTTTGCCTTAATGGCGTCAACCACTTCTCTTCCATTCTCAGCGCTGCGCATGGCGCTCGTTGCGCATATTCGATAGTGATCCACACCTAGAGATTTTATGATAAGACTTAATCCTGTTAAAGCTTGAGTAAGTTGAATTTCTTTCTTTTCTGAAATTCTTCCAAACGTAAAAACATCTTCACCTAAGCGAATGGGAATTCGGGTGTGACTTATTTTGTCTTGTTCAATTTTTCCAGAATCGTAAAAAACTTCAGCAACAAACAATCTTATGGCATTCGAGCCAATATCTACAGCGGCTAACTTCACTCCTATCTTTTTTCCAAATTAAGCCTTAACAGACTTGGCTTCCAAATATTTTTTCCATACAATTTGCGTGTCGAAAGAATTCTCAGCATCAAGAGGATAGATGTAACCGTTCATATCTTCCTTCTTCAATGATCTTGCTTTAGCGTGCTCAGACAGTTGTAAGTTCAGCCAATGAGAAATTTCCTGTTGTAATTTCTTATCGTAGATGGGAGTTAACACCTCTACGCGATAATCGAGGTTGCGCGTCATTAAATCGGCGCTGCCTATTAGCATAGTCTCATCTCCATTGTTGTGGAATACAAGCACACGACTGTGTTCAAGGTACCTTCCAATTATACTTCGAAGCTCAATATTCTTCGCTTGTTTCTTAGTGGCTGGGACAAGCAGGCAAACTCCACGGATGATGCAAGTAATTTTCACTCCCACTTCAGCAGCATCTAATAGCTTCTTAATTATACTATCATCAATTAAGTTATTCATCTTAATAAGTATAGAGGCTGGCTTACCTTTTTTTGCATGATTCATTTCCTTCTGAATCAATTCATTCAACTTTCTTCGTGTATTGAAAGGCGAAACAAGGAGGTGACGGAATTGCGGACGGTTGTAATTCGATTCAAAAAATTCAAACAACTTTCTCACTTCTCTTCCAATTTCGAGGTGAGCTGTAAGCAATGTTGTGTCGGAATACACATTAGCGGTTTTCTCATGGAAATTTCCTGTTCCTATGTGTGTGATTCGTTCGGTTACACCGTTAATTTTTCGACTAATCTGAAAGATCTTACAGTGTACTTTCAACCCGGGAACACCAGGGATTACTTCTACTCCAGCTTCTTGAAGAATACGAGTGATTTCTATATTGTGCTCCTCATCGAATCGTGCTTGCACTTCTACAATAGCAACGACACGCTTTCCATTTTTTGCAGCGTTCACGAGTGCGTGCAGAATGTGTGAATCACTTGCTATTCTGTACATAGTAATGCGAATGGTGCGAACCAACGGGTCTATTGCAGCAGCTCTGAGCATATCTAGCACGTGAGCAAATTTCTGATAAGGGTAATGAAGCAAAATATCTTGCTTCGCAACCGTATCGAGTATGTTATGAGATTTCTCCAATACCGCATGAGTCAAGGGCGGTGAAGGAGGGAAATTAAGTTCAGGTCTATTGAAACTCGGTATTTTCATAAAGTCTCTTTTATTATGGTATCTTCCACCTGGAATGATATTTTCCGCATCCTTAATCTTCGTCTTCAACAACAAAAAGTCCAGCAATTCTTTGGGTAATTTTCGATCGAAATTCAAACGAACATATTCCCCTTTATCACGTTGCTGAATACTCTTAGATATTTTATCGAAAACACTTTTCGAATAGTCCTGCTCCAAATGATATTCAGCATCGCGAACCACTTTAATGTCGAATGCTCGTGCACTTTGCACTTTGAATACGCTGAAAATTTTTCGAAGTGAAAGACGGATAACGTCTTCCAATAAGATAACATCGATTGAATTATTATCGGTCGGAAGAATAACGAATCGCGAGATGGCTGTTGGCACTTCAATAAGTGCGTGAACCTTCTGTTTGGTCTTTGAAACGATGTCTACAATGAGATATAGCTCGTTGTCCTTAAGCGGAGGAATGTTGCCTTTCGATTTAAGGATAATGGGAATAATATGGTGGCGAATGTTTTCTTCGAAATACGATTGAAGAAACTCTTTCTGAACTTTCGTTATCTGATTTTCACTTTTGAAGTGAATGCCCTGCAAGGCCAAATTTGTTTTTGTGTTTTCAAACGTTTTATCGAAAAGTATTTGCAGATCAATAACACGATCGTGAATTTGTTCCAGTTGTTTTTTCTGAATGGAAGCTGCAGAAAAATTACTTTTTCTGAGTGATTTAAGTTCTCTTCTGAGGGTAGCAAAACGAACTTTAAAAAACTCATCGAGGTTATTGGAAAAGATTCCTAAAAAACGCAATTGCTCCAACAACGGATTGCTCATGTCTTGTGCTTCCTGCAAGACACGCTCATTGAATTGCAGCCAAGACAATTCTCGCTCAATTCCAATTTTCCTTTTTTCCATGATTACAAAAAAACACTTTCAAATGAACTTGAATGTTAAGTAAAAGAAAACTAGATGTAAAGAATTTAGTTTTCAACTACAAATCGCTCCCTGAAAACGTACTCTCTGTCAATACTCTCTATGAAATAAAAACCCGTAGAAAGAACTGACACATCAAAATTCGTTATTTGATTCGCTTGAATGATAAAGCTCTCTGTCAGAATTCTTCCTGTTATATCAGTAATTCTGGCCATTGTATGGAAATTAGACTCTATTTGAATAAAAGTATTGGCTGGATTTGGAAAAATATGAAAACTTCTGTTGTCCAATTCCACAATATCTATAGCGGTAACCAATTGCGTTATTGAACTTGTGCATCCTAAATCTGATGTTGCTGTTAAGGTTACGTCATAATACCCCGGAATGGGAAACGTATAATCGGGATTTTGTAAATTGGAAGTACTCGTTCCGAAATCCCATGTGTAAAGGTTAATTGATCCTGAAGCAATTGAAGACTCATTCGTGAAACTTACGACGTTTGTTGGTTCATCCCAATTGCTCGAGAAAGCCACTACTGGTGTTGGGAAAATAGGAACAACATTTTGAATCGGGTAAACACAACCATCTGTGGTTGTCAACGTCAATGTAACAGGGTAATCTCCTTCGACCGCATAAATTGCCACACCTGATTGCAAACTACTTGTTTGTCCATTGCCAAAATCCCATGAATACGATTGAATCGTTCTTCCATTAACCGATGTATCTGGATAGTTAAACACGATTTCATATTCGCTACAATAAGGCTGTGGCTGTTGTATTTCGAAGTTTGGAATGCCACTTGGGCTAACGAAATGATGACTACTTAAATTCCCATTAACCAAAGCAAATATGGAATAGAAATCGGAAGGGTAAATTTCCGCACATGCACTGGTTAAAACAAATTTAAGCATTAAAATTTCAGTATATAATGGCATAGAAAAACTTAATGAAGGTCCGGAAGTTGTATTACTCAATACCTGATTATTCGCGTTAAAATTTGTGAATGGATCAAGCCCGGGAACCAAAGCAATACAGCTTTGGTAAGTCATTTTGCTTGCATTGAATTGAAACCAAAAATCCAAAGCATTAATGCCCAAATCCGCTGAATGTATTGAAATAGGAATATCGATATAATAAACTCCTCCCGTATTGGAATAAGTCGCTGCGGAAATATCGAATACTACAGTATCGCTTAATGTTAAAAATTCGTTTGTGTCTTTCTGTGTTGCAAAAGCATCGAAAAAGGCAAAAAATCCTAAAAGAAGAACTGCAATTTTGACTAAGATATTTTTCATCATGCTGTGTTAGATAAATCAAGAAAAGGTTACTCCGTTGAGTAACCTTTTCCTTAAACAAATTCAAACCACTTATATGGATTATTCGCTAATTACAATACGCTTTGATGTCAATGCGTCGTTGCTATAGAAACGAACGAAATATACACCAGCACTTAGCTCAGGCATATTCACTTCCATTACTTGATTTGCTTTTACAAGTGCACCTGGGTGTACTAACTTTCCTGTGATATCGATGATATCTACTCTTCCGTCTAGGTTAGACATTACAGTGAACATTCCGTTCGAAGGATTTGGATAGATATCAATTGTGTTATCTCCTAGTTCAGCTGATTTAGAGAATCTAACTTCAGTAAGTTTACCGTTTAACAATCCCAATTCAGCAGTCAAATCTTTCTCAGAAATTTTTCCATCAACTGTTTCGAAAGTGATGTAAGAAACTCTTGCATTTGAAGTGAATTCGTTCATGTTTAAAGCAGTGTAACGGTAAGTCTTGTCGTTTCCGTTGTAGAATGACTCGCTTTCAGAACCCAATTGTGTGTCTTCATTAGAAACGTAAGTCAATGTGTTCTCGTTTACTTGCAACGCGATGTCGAATGCATTTACAGGCTCTTCAGAGATGAACGATACTGGAACAGAAACTTTCGTTCCGTCAACGATAACGTTGTTCAAGTCAACTAAGATGTAATCTGCTTGGTTTGTCTTTAAGATACCATCTGCAGTGTATGCAGCGTAACTTCCGTTAACATCACCCAACATAATACCTTTGTATGTTTCAGTTCCAACTGTTGGACATGTTGAAGCGTTTGTGGTATAGTTTGAAACGTTCGCATCTAAAATAAATGGAACAACTGGGACTTTGCCTTTTGAGTAACCCACCCCGTCGTTCGCCGGGAAAGTAGCAGAGATTTGGTAAGCTGCAGTAGCCACACGAGCAAGATCTACGAAAACCCAATCTTTAGAAGCTTGACCGTTAGATACACCATTGTTATCGTAGTTCCATGCTTGCATGAATTCTGGGATAGCCAACGTTGCTCTTTGTTTCAATTGTGAAAGGTCACCCGCACTCACTACACCGTCTAAGTTCACATCCAATGCCATTACTTGGTATACAGATGGAGCAACAAGTGTGTTGATCAAAAGAGTTTTTCCAATTACCGCATCGGCAGCGTTAATTAACAATTGAACAGAGTTCAAGTTGTTGATATCGCGGTCAATCTTAATACTTGTTCCGTTAGTCAAATTGTGTGTGAACTGTCCAGCAGCGTTTGGTATAACAGGCGTATTTGGGTTGTTTACAGTAGAACCTGTTGAACCATAAACGTTCGTAACCAAATAAGTGTTCGGTGAAGTCACATCGTAAGAAATAGGGCTATTATCAGACCAGAAAGTCAAGTTAGCAATATAGTTCTGCTGTGTAGTAGAATACATTTTACGAGTGGTTACTGGCTTTGTTTGTACTCCCGTGATGTAACTCTCTTGAAGGAAAGAAACTGCCACCGCAGAAGAGTCAACCGGAAGGAATCCAGCCAATCTTGTGAATTCTACGCAGAAGATATTTCCAGTTCCAGCAAATTCAGCTGAAGCAGGTGCATCACCACCGAAATACAAAGAAAGGTTCAAAGTTCCAGGAGAAGCAATAGCAGAAGCTGTTTCAACATAAATAGAGTTTGTCAATACGTTATAGACTGTGATGTTACCCGTAGGTATAACCTTCGTAGCATCGTAGTTCATAACCACGTCGTATCCTTTTACGTTGTCTACTGTGTAAGTAGATGCAGCCGCTACAGGCACGCAGTAAGTAGAATTGTCACATGTTTGTGTAACCGCTTTAACTTCGTAAGGTAAAGCCAACAAATCGTTGATCACCAATGTTAACGTTGAAGATGTTGTTTCTGCATTGTTGCTATCTGTTGCTTTCACGGTAACACTCTTTGTACCAGAAGTACTGTTCCAAGTTGCAGAATAAGGGCTGCTGGTATCCACACCAACTGAAACACCGTTTACAAAGAATTCTACTTGCGTTACTGTACCGTCTGAATCTGTTGCACTAGCAGTAAAAGTTACTGGAGTTAAAGAAGCACCTGCTCCTGTTGCAGCAGCAGCGCTCGCGTAACTTGAAATAACCGCACTTGAAGTAGGAGCTGTAATAGTAACTGTTGGAGGAACGTTAGCCAGAACGTTCATCGTTACAATGTTTGAATTGCCTGTAAGGCCTAAGTTATCAGTAGCAACAGCTCTCACTGTTTGTCCAGATCCTAAAACTGCAGTGTGGTTCATTGTGTAAGGAGCGGTATTGTCAACCCCAATAGAAACGTTGTTCACGAAGAATTCAACACCTGCAACAGAACCGTCAACATCTGAAGCCGAAGCTGTGAATGTTAAAACCGTACCAGCAACAGTAGTTGTTGGAGCAGTAACAGTTACGGTTGGAGCTTGGTTCGCTGCTGAAGTGAACGATAAAGTAGATGACTGTGTACTTACACAATCGTTATCTGTAACAATAGCATATACTGAATGAGATCCTGCAACAGCAGTGTAAGAAGCAGTGTATGGAGAGGAGTTATCGGTTGACAACAATGTTCCGTCTAAGTAAAAGGAAACTCCAGTAATTGTTCCGTTTGCATCAGCAGCAGTAGCAGTGAATGTCATTGCAGTACCGTTGATGATAGAAGATGAAGAAGGAGCAGCTGCTAACGTGATTGTTGGAGCTACGTTCGGAACAAGTGTCAATGAAGGGTGTGTCAATTCAGCACCTGTTGGACTTGAAGAAACGTAGTTCTCTGCAACACCTGTTGCAATGTTTTGAATTTGTAGGTTCAACGCAAAACTGAATTCTCCGTTTGTCGTGAACTGTCCAATTAAAACCATGTTTGAAGAAGTTGGACCTTGAACACCACCTAGTGCAGCGATAGAACCGTTGGTAAGAACGATAGCACCACCGTTTGTTTGATCCAATACATCCAATGCAGAACCTAAACCTAATCCATTTGGAACAACGTAGGTAGTTCCAGAGCTTGGCAAGAAACCGTCTCGACCAGAAGCACCATTAATCGGAAGACCGAAACATCCACCTGGGTTGTTCGCTAAGATTGATTGTGCGTTACCAATTGTTCCATCGGTATCCTCTGATTTCAAAACACCAGCTTTACCTGCAGCAACACCACCGGTAGTAAACCAAGAGTCAATCATACCCGTATTCTTTCTGATGTTTGTAGTACTTACAGTACCTGGATTTATAGAAACTCCCCATGAAGGATCGTTGTAGAATCCAGTCGTTGTACTTACAGTTAAGTTGTGTGCAGCATTACCGAACAAGCTGTTGAATTTATAACCAGCAGCCATATCAACATATACGCGGTACGTAACTGAACTTGTTGTTAAAGGGGTAACTGCTCCTGCAGCTGTTGCGTCTGCAACATCAGCAGCATTGGCTTGGTAGTACTTCTCTACGACTATGCCTTGCAAGCCTTGAGAGAAAGCGGACGATGCAGCCAACATCAATCCCATTCCTAATATAAATTTTATTGCTTTCATTTTTTATGGTTATAGCTTCCGCAAGGCCCGACGAATCGGGCTTTGCAGATGCTTGATTATTAATTTTTTAGTTACAAGAAGTTCCGAATGCCGGAGCGAAGATTAAGAAGTCATTAACATCTGTAACACCGTCTAAGTTCAAGTCGGTAGCACATGCTTGAACACCAGTTGTAGCATTCAATACTTGTGAATACGTCCAGTTAGACAACCAGTTTTCTCCGTTTACAGAAGAGAAGGCACCACGGTAGTTAGCTGGTTCGAAGAAACCATCTACTGGAGGCGTTGGACAACCTGTAACAGAAAGAGCTGGATTTGGAGTAACATCATTCTTAACGGTAACTGCATTTGTTGTTGCATCGACAGTAAAAGCATAGCTGAAACCTGGGATAGCATTAGTTGTTACAACATTACCATCATTGGTAAATTGCTCCAATTCGCCACCCGTAACAGTTGTTGCAGCAGTTGCGTTTGCAGTTGAGCTGCTCGCATCAATTCCTAAACCGTTTGAGTTTGTAGTTGCACTGTTCATTAAAATGGTGTTACATTTAATTACCAAGCTGTTAGCTACAGCAGCGGTATTTGTATTTGGTGATTCAGTCGTACCAATATTTCTCCAGTTGTGGTTGTGCCATGCGTTGTAAGTTCTTGCTGGTGTACCAGAAAGTGATTTCGCTAGGTTAATTCCGTTCTTGAAATTTGCAAAAATTGAATTGTATAATTCACCTTCAGCACCATCTTTGAAGTTTGCTCCAGCTAATCCTCTGTTATCCGCTGTTGGCGCTGCTTTTGCATTTCCAAGAATTGTAAAGTTATACATTACAGGATGAGATCTTAGAGCCACGTTTGAAGCGTTGTCATCCGAATCAGCCTCAATACCATTGTCGTTGTCAGGGCTTGTTCCAGTAGCTGTATTTTTCATTCCGAAGAAGAACTGAGCCTTTCCTTTCCAACCCAAATCGTAGTCGAACATATCATCGTTACCAAACAAGGTTGTGACGTACTTCAAGTTTACCGTTCCACCGAAAATTTCAATGTTATCATCTGCACAAGAAACAATTTCAATATGGTCGATAGTTGTTCCACGACCAACT
>JBJOON010000008.1:0-20787 GCA_046051235.1 Bacteroidota bacterium | reverse complement strand
GGAGCGCATTCAACTTCAAGAAAAAAAGTAAAAGACCGTGAGCGTAAGCCGGGTTCTGTTCATGTGTTGCCACATGTTTCATCATTTATCTATGCGATCTACCCTCCGAGATTGAGCGAGCAACTCTTCAGTTGGAACGAATCCAACGGCCTCGGTTTATTTGATCTTACAGCCCGCAAGGTTTTCCTAGCTCGCCTTGTTACCAAGAACGACGGTGGTCTCTTACACCTCCTTTTCACCCTTACCACTATTGCTAGTGGCGGTTTAATTTCTGCAGCACTGTCTGTCCGTTAAACTTGCGTTTAACGTCCCCCGCTTTTCACAGGGTGCGGCGCTCTGCGCAGCCCGGACTTTCCTCTAGTTTTTCAACCAGCGATGAATCCTCTTCGGTCTTTGCCACAAAGGTAGTACATTCGCTATTGACTTTTTAGACAGAAGATTGAACCGAGACCATGATTAAAAGATTATTCAAATTAGCTCATCCGAAGTTTCAGAAATTAATTCTGGAATATCCTGTTTCTTTCGAGCCGCGCTATGGGCATGGACAAGAGGCCCATCCGCAATTGCTTTCAATCATAGAAAGTAGAAAGGAAGAGTATGAAAGGTGGCTGCACGCTGCCTTGAAATATACCAGGCAATTTCAATCTGTAAAAAACAATACCGAAAAACCGTCAACTCAGGAGCCTTTTTGGAACAACTTGTTTTTGCCGGGTTTGGACATGGTTATGTTGTACACGGCTATTGCCGAAGCAAAGCCGAAACGGTATGTTGAAATTGGATCTGGAAATTCAACCAAGGTTGCACACAAGGCCATCACTGAACAGGGATTAAAGACTGAAATTATTTCGATAGACCCAATGCCTCGCGCTGAAATAGATGCTTTGGCGAATACCATTATACGGTCACCCTTTGAAGATTCTAATTTCGATTTTCTCGAAGATTTGGAAGAGAACGATATTTTGTTCGTTGATAATTCACACCGTGTTTTTCCAAATTCAGATGCAACAGTTTTCTTCTTGGAAGTCCTTCCGCGATTGAAGAAGGGTGTAATTGTTCAGATACACGATGTCTATTTGCCTTTCGATTATCCGCAATTTATGTGTGATCGGTTTTATTCAGAGCAATACATGTTGGCAGCGTTTCTTCTAGCGAACAGCGAAAAGTATGCACCCATGATTCCGAATTATTATCTTTCCGAAAACAAAGAATTAAGTCAAATTATAGAGCCGATTTGGAACGCAATTCCACACGTAGTGGAAAAGCATGGCGGATCATTTTGGTTGAAAATTGAAAAGTAAAATGACAGAAACTACTCTCTCTCGCAAGAAAATCCAGAACGGTTGGGCCATGTACGACTGGGCGAATTCCGTGTACAATTTGGTAATTGGGTCAACCATTTTTCCCATTTTTTATGATGTGATGACTTCCGTGAAAAATGAAGCGGGAGTAGTAACTTCAACGAAAGTGAAGGTCTTCGGTGCAACGTTGGAGAATACCGAGTTGATTAGTTATGCAACGGCATTTGGTTTGACAATCGTTTGTCTTATCCTCTCGATTTTATCGGGTGTTGCAGATTATTACGGAAAGAAGAAATTCTTTTTGAAGTTCTTTTGCTACTTGGGTTCGCTCTCCTGCATGAGCCTGTATTTTTTCGATCCGTCAAACATGGAATTGAGCATACTCAGTGTAATTCTCGCGTGTGTCGGTTTCTGGGGAAGCTATGCGTTTAGTAACAGTTTTCTTCCTGTTGTTGCAACGGAAGAGGAGCAAGATAAGTTGAGCGCAAAAGGATTTTCATTGGGGTATTTGGGTAGTATGATTTTACTTATTTGTGCTTTGGTGGCTGTAATGGTTATTGCGAAGACTGGCCCCGAGAAGTTGATGATGATGCGTTATGCATTCGTAGCTGTTGGATTGTGGTGGATGGGATTTGCACAAATTACATTTGCTCGTTTGAAGGAAACAGAGCGTGTTCATGCTGAAAAGGCAAATGTGTTGACCAAAGGATTTTCGGAATTGGCAGGTGTAATGCGTCAGTTGAAGAACTTGCCTCAATTGAAAGCTTATCTCTTAGCATTTTTTACATTCAGCATGGGTATTCAAACCATAATGCAAATGGCCACTTACTTCGGTAAAAAGGAAGTGAAATTGGAAACGCTTAACCTTATTGTAGCAATTATTTTGGTTCAGATTATTGCCATTCCCGGAGCTTATCTTTTCTCGAAGTTGTCTGATAGAATTGGGAATTTTTCCGTATTGAAAATTGCACTTGCTTTGTGGATGTTCATTTGCTTCTTCGCGTTTTTCTTTGTTCAAGAAGGTCAAGTGAACATGTTCTACATTGTGGCAGGACTCATTGGTTTTATTATGGGAGGCACGCAGTCTCTAGCTCGCAGTACTTATTCGAAATTAATTCCAGGGACAAAGGATACCGCTTCCTTCTTCAGTTTTTACGACGTAACTGAAAAAGTAGGTTTGATTATCGGACTAGTTTCTTTCGGATTCATTGAAGGAAGATTCAGCATGCGATACAGCATATTGGCGTTGATTGTATTCTTTGTTTTAGGATTCGGATTGATGTTTTTGATTCCGAAGAATAAGGCAGAATTGTCGAACAATTAGACGGCATAAATGTCCACTAAGTTTGCTTATATATTAACAGTCTTACTTCAATTTTTGATTTTCGGGCGTGTCTATTCGCAAGATTTAGAAAAGGATTATCTCGTTCGTGAAAAACTTTTGACAACCGAGAATGGCCTCGTTTCAAGAGATGTCTATTGTGCAGTGCAAGATGAACTCGGATTTATTTGGTTCGGGACTAAGTATGGATTGAACAGGTATGACGGTGTGAATTGTGTTCTTCTTTCTACATCGGAAGGTTTATACTCAAATACAATTACCAATTTGATAAAGGGCGGTTCAAACCAAATTTTTATCGAATACGGAGACCAATGGCAACCATTCGATATTCTAAATAGAGTAGATGTTTTGGATTGTAATACACTGAAGATTGTCGGGAGTGTTTCGCGGGAAACATTAAACCAGTTTAGTTCCCTTCCTTCAGAAGTTCGGATAGATCTTGAGCAAGGACGCAACTGGCGAATACAATCTGTTCCGTTGTCTCAGATCCAATTCAACCATCAAATATCAGAGGAGAGTGCTCGGCTGTTTCAATCGTCGAATTGTACTGGAAAACTTCTTGTGACGAGGGTTCACGGAGTTTATTATTTTGAAGGTGAGAATGAATACGAAGTGTTAAGTAGTGAAGAGTTTTATCGGGAAGGAAATACCACCGTCAATAATTTTTTCAAAGACAATCAAGGAAATGTTTGGATATGCTTGGAGAAAGGAGTTTATCTCATAAATATCCGAAAGAAGTTATTTCATTCGATGTTCACATCGAGTCAATTAAGTGAGCATAAAATCCCACAGGTGCGAGGTATTTCCGTTTCCGAATCTTCTTCAGCCAAAGAAGTAAAAGCTGTTCTTCTGAATGCGCTAGTTAGTAATTCAGGCGATTTGAATTTTGTTCGGAAGAGCGGTTTGAATTGGGGGATCCTAGAGTATGGCAAGGAAATGTATTACGTATCTGATGGAAAGTTCATCGTTTCAGATCCTTATACTTTTCAAGAAAGGAGAAGTTGCAAGTTGATGCATGGTTTGCAAGAAAAGGTTAATTGTATTTTCCCTTTAAGCGATTCGATATTCTTGTTGGGACGCGATCGCGATGTGTTGGTGTTGAATAGATATACTTTGGATAACAGTGCGGTTTTAAAAATGGCAAATGTCGATATTCCTGACCCTAAAAATGTTTATCGAATTTTTAATTCTTCCCATGGATTAATTGCTGTCGCAGAGAATGGAATTTTTGTTTTGTCGAACAATCTTATTACAGACTATTACGGAATAGATTCGAAACGCCAAGAGAGGCATTTGCCAATTTCTTATATTCTCGACGCTTGTGAAGATGATTTCAAAAATTTGTGGTTAGGGACGAATGGTCAAGGATTGATTAAGTGGGAATGGAATAAGAGTAGTTCTGCGTTAACACATTTTTCGACCAAGGAAGGACTGCCAAGTATGATAGTCTACCGAATTGAACAAGACAATTTCGGGAACATTTGGTCAAGCAGCGACGATGGGATTTTTTCGTTGAATTTGAATTCAAATATTGTCAGAGCTTTCAAGATTGAAGACGGTCTTCCAAGTAATGAATTCAATCGAACGTCTTCATTCAAAAGTGCTCTGGGTGATATATACTTTGGAAGCGTGAACGGATTAGTTGCATTGTCACCGGGTGATTTTTCTGCTAGAGAGAATATGAACTCTGCTCCTTTAAAGTTGGTTAAGATTATTAAGCGAACAAGGGGCAATGACAACGAGATAGAAATACTTAATGCGTTTAATGATTTAGGAACGATTAATTGGGAAAGCTCTGATTTCCTTCTTGAAATGGAATTTGCTTTACTCGATTTTCGTGGATATAAAATCAGTTATTCGTATCGTATTCCAGGCGTTGTAAACGAGTGGGTGAAGATGGAACAAAATTCCCTTACGCTAGGTTCTCTTCCGATAGGTGTTTTTAATATTGAAGTAAGAGCGCAATTAGATAACGGAGAAATAGTAAGTCAGTCATTGGTTATTCCGATAGAAGTTTATCCGCCGTTTTATCTGAAGACTTCATTCGTTGTTTCAACTGCTGCAACTGCTTTGTTAGTCATTCTTCTTTTTATTTGGTTGCGAGGAAGGAAATTGCGAAGTCAAAATTTGAGATTGGAGCGATTGGTTGCTGAAAAGACAGACGACTTATTGAAAAGCTTAGAGGACAAAGATGTTTTGCTGAAAGAACTGCATCATCGAGTTAAGAATAATTTGCAAATTATTATTTCGCTATTTGATTTACAGAAGGAACAGTTAAAAGATCCTAGTGCAATCAATGCAATTAATGAAAGTCAAACAAGGTTGTCGAGTATCGCACTCATTCATCAGAATTTTTACAACACCTCAAATCTTGAAGAAATTAATTTTCACTCATTTTTAGATGAGTTAACTGTGGCAACTCGAATTTCATTTGGACTTAAGCAGGCAGATGTGAATTTTATTCTCACTGGTAAGGAGATAAATGTTGCCATTGAATCTGCAATTCCATTAGGACTAATTATTAATGAGATGCTAACCAATTCATTCAAGCATGTTTCTAAAGCGTATTATCCATTGAAAATATCAATTGATCTTGTTGAATTCAGTTCGTATGAGTATGAAGTGAGTTTTATCGACAATGGACCAGGACTCCCGCAAGGGATTGGTATAGATCAACCGAATTCATTGGGTTTGAAATTAGTGAAGGGGCTAACTTCACAGTTGAAAGGGAATTTGGTGTATTCCAATGTTAACGGGAGTAAATTTCAAATTCGATTTCCTAAAAAGCGAAAATTAAAACAATGAGAAAAATTGGAGTAGTTGAAGATGAAATGATTATTGCTGAATCTATTTGTTTGGCATTGAGAAAACTTAATTTCGAAGTCGCTGGGCCAGTATTGAATTGTGATGGAGCCATTCAAATGTTAGCAGAAGAGTCTCCTGATTTAATAATATTAGACATTGAATTGAATGATACCCGAGATGGAATTGAATTGGGCGATTTTGTGAACAAGCATTACGGAATTCCAATTGTGATTTTAACAGCAAATAGCGACATTCGCACCATTGAGCGAGCAAAATCCATAAGACCTGCTGCATTTCTAGTTAAACCTTTTAAAAAGGAAGACTTACATAGTGCAGTTGAGATTGCACTTTCAAATCATCAGAGTTCCAAGGCGAAGTTAGATTTTCAAAGTGTAGTTTTTGTAGAAAAAGTAAAGAAGGATTTTGAAATCACTGAACGTGAAATAGAGATTATTACTTTAGTTTCAAAGGGGATAAAGCAAAAGGATATTGGCAGTCTATTGGATATATCAGAAGCCACAGTGAAAAGGCATCTATCAAATATTTTTTTGAAGCTCGGTGTAAATTCGAGTATTGAAATGTTAAATAAGTTGATGAAGGAATAATCCTGTTATTCCGATTGTCCAACGAATACCCATTCGTATGTGCCATTGTTGTTTTGCAATCCCCAGAAGTCAAATGTTCCATTTGCACGATCTCCATTAGCATTTAACTCAATAACACCAGTAGCGCCTGAATATAAATTTGAAGCATTGTAAAACCACGATTGTAAATCACTTGCGTCGGAGGGCAAGCCACCATAGCTTTCTACTAAATTGCCGAAGGACTTCATAGCATCGTAAGCACACAAGGTAAGGGCATCTCCTTGAACCCCTGTGGTTCCATAAATTGAATTAAGTAATGGTTGCCAGAGATTTTGTTGTGAAGAAGGTAGACTAAATCCAGGGCTGTAAAATTGAGTGTTCACTGCAAATTGGGAGGCGAGTGGTTCATTGAGTAAATTACTGTTTTTAAAGAATCCAATCCCACCATACCACTGAACACTCGATAAAACATTGTCTGAAGAGGCTTGATTGAAAAGTGGAATAGTTTCGTCAAAAGAAGTTGTAAGTACAGCAATTTGATTGATGTTAAATGTTGCTTGATAATTAATAATTTGATTTTTGACTTCTGCAAGGACTGTCGAAAAATCAGTGTCTGTTCCGTTAAAGACTCCAGCGTTTACAACTACACCTCCTGAATTAGAGAAATGGGTTGCAACAGCATTTTGCAATCCAAGACTACCAGCGTCATTTCGAGAGATTAACACAAGTGCTTGCTTCCCTTGATTGAGATAGGATTGAGACATTGCTCTTCCTACGATTGCCTGTCCGGGTGAAAAACGGAAAATCATGTCATTTGGAATGGCTAGTGATGCCGATGTACTGGTAGGACTAACCACAAGAATTCCCAAACTATCTGCAAGGGGTTTTATGGCTTGAAGTTCTGAACTTGTTTGAGGGCCAATGATAAGTTTAAATTCGCTCGCTGCTATTGTTGAAATGGCTTGGGCTGCTTGCGCTGGATCTAGTTGAGTGTCGTAGGCTGTGAATTCGAAACGGTAATTGATGTTGCGTTTTTTAAAGTCTTCGTTAATGTCATCAATTGCGATTTGAATGGCTGCCTCAGAGGTAATTCCTAAATAGGACAATTCGCCCGTTTCGGAAAAAAGTCCAGCAACTTTAATTACTCGAATATTACAATTGTCGATTTCGTTTTTTCTACATCCACCAAATAGCAGAATTCCAACAGTAATTAAAAGAAAATATTTTTTCATGTGTCAAAGATTGATAGCTATAAATTCATTGAATTATTTTGTATTGTCGACGTCTTTTATAAATGTAACCACACCCTTCATAAAAACTTGTTGGTCGTCCCACATCGATAAATGACTTCCATTCGGGCAATACAAGTAACTTCCCTTCTGCACCATTTTACTTTGTTCTTCCATCGCCACAGGATCCATTGTATCGTATTTCGCTCCAATCATTAATGTTGGTATGGCAATTTCGTGGAGTCTGTTTTTAATGTCCCACTTCGCTAATCTACCGCTTACGCCAAATTCACTGGGACCTTGCATTAAAACGTAGATGTCGTTGTTCGCATGTTTGATTGAACGATTCAATGCTTCAGGCCACTCTTTCAGGCGACAAATGTGTTCGTTGTAAAAATTCGGAATCAGTAGTTCCATATAACTTGGATTTGCAAAATCTTTTTTTGCTTCGAGGTCACGGATTTCACTAAGCACTTGAGGTGGCATTTGTTTAGAAAGCACCTTTTCTGCGTATTTACCATAATCTGGAGCGCTAGCCATCATATTGGCAACAATGAGTCCTTTTAAATTTTGCTGATACTTGAGCGCGTATTCCATAGCCAAAATCCCTCCCCAAGAATTGCCAAGAACGAAGAAGTTAGATTGGTCCGCACCGATTGCTTTTCGGACTTGCTCAACCTCTTCAACGAATCGCTCTGTTGTCCAAAGGCTGCTATCAACCGGCTGGTCGCTGTAGTAGGAACCGAGCTGATCATATTCGTAAAACTCAAATCCTTCTTTTTGAAAAAAAGTTTCGAAGCATTCCATGTATTCATGAGTCATGGCTGGTCCACCGTGAAGTAAAAGGATTTTTATACTGGGGTTATTTCCAAACCGTTTCGTCCAAACATTGAATATGCCTTTCGGAGTCTCGATTGGAATCATTCGAACCCCACCAGATTGAATTTCTTGATCGTAGGAAAAGTAGTTGGCAAACGTTGGGTTTTTCACTTCTTTGATAGTTGAGCAGCCAATTGAAAGAACTGCAATTAAAAGAAATAGGGAGTGTTTAAATATTTTTATCATGTCGCAAAAATGAAAGGTACAATTTAGTAACGATATTTCTACAGGGGCTGCAACTATAGTTGTATTAGAGTCCTTGCTTGAAAGACTAGCTTTGAAATGTAAAAGTGCAACTATGGAAGATCAGTTTTTTGTTTTAAAATCTAAAATACACCGAGCGCGTGTGACACAGGCGAAATTGGATTATGTCGGAAGCATAACAATAGATCAGCTCCTTTTAGACGCGGTGGGAATACATGTTTATGAGAAAGTACTCATTACGAACATGCGTAACGGTAGTCGAATTGAAACGTATGTTTTAAGTGGAAAGGAAGGGTCGGGCGTTGTTTGCATGAACGGTCCATGCGCACATCAATTTCATAAAGGTGACGAGGTCTTGATTATGGCATTTAAAATGACAAATAAAGAGGGCCTGATTTCAGCTAAACCAAAGGTTATTTTTCCTTCGAATTTGAATAAGGAGTTTACAACTGGAGACTTACATCATCATATTAAAGAAGATTAAGAAATTGGTTGATTCGAGGCTTCGAACAAATTTTAATAACACTTATTCTAGCCTTAAATATGTATGACAGTGATAACTAGTCCAAAGTTTATAAAAGGCAAGTGGCCCTTGGGCTGTTTGAAAGAAATTCGAAAAGATCCCATCCAATTTGGAAAATCGGTTTCATTACTGAATCCACCATTGGTAGAGGTAGGGGTATTGGGGGAGTCGGTTTATTTCACTTCTGATGCGCATGTGGCGCACGAGATTTTAGTCAGCTCCGCAAGTCTGACAAATCGAGGTAAGAATTATGAAATTCTTGAAAGTTTGGCGGGTCACGGACTGTTTTCCAGTGAGGGTGTTTACTGGAAACAACAACGTAAGACAATTCAGCCAAGTATGGGACACGGTCATTACGACAACTACATAGAGATTTTTGAAACCATTTCATATGAGTTGGAAGCGGATTGGAATAATCGTCAAGGAGAAGAAATGAAGATGGCCGATGAGATGAGTATTTTCACCATACGTGCAATCAGTATTTCGCTTTTTTCTTTTGATATCTTGAAAAAATACCCCACTGCTATTCATGATATTTTTTACTTGTTGAGATTCATTAATCTGCGCTATTATGACTGGCTACGATTACCATTGTGGCTTCCTTTTCCAAATTTTATAAAGTTTAATCGCACACTAAATAGGTTAGATCAGATTGTTTTAGATATTATTCAAAAAAGAAGAGAGAGTGAAGAGTCTAAGGGTGATATGTTGGATTTGCTTTTGGAAGGTTTGGATGGGCTGAGTGGAAAGCCGCTGAGCAATAAACAAATTAGGGATGAGGTCTTAACGATCATTGCTGCAGGATTTAAAACAAGTTCTGCAACACTGAGTTGGATTTGGTATCAGTTAAGCAAGAACCCTGTTGTTCTTCAGAAAATGAGATTGGAAATAAAGGGAGCTATTGGTTTAGGGAAATTAGATTCAAAAAATATTCATTTGTTGAAGTATACACGAAGTGTAATCAATGAAGGCTTGCGCATGTGTCCTAGCGCATTTGCTGTGTCACGCAACTTTAATAGCGATGTGGAAGAGTTCGCCGGAATCAAAGTGAAGGGAGGCTCAAGAGTAATCACATCGATATTCGGTATTCATTACAATCCGTTGTATTGGGACAATCCTGAGGAGTTCAATCCTGACCGTTTCATTGAAAACGAAAAGGAGTTGAAGCGAAAAGGAGTCTTTATACCCTTCGGTATGGGAGCTAGAATATGCTTGGGAGCAGAGTTTTCTATGTTGGAAATGACAACTGTACTTGCCAAGTTGGTGAGTAAATTCACTCCCGTTTGCAAAGAGGATTATCATCCCAAAATGATAGCTGCAATTGCTATTCAGTTTAATGAAGAGATGCCCATGCGCATGGAGTCTTTGGATAAGAATAAATAAAGAATATATGGATTCGGAATTAAATGGAAAGATTCTTCGGTTGTTAGATTTTCCAGAGTTAAAGGAAGATTTTGAAGCAAGTTTTTTCAGTGCGTTTCAACATTTGCCACAAGTTTTGTTGCAACAAATTTGGGATATCGATTACGTGAAGAAAACAGTCAATTTGAAGTCAAATCCAGAAACTACTTTTATTGTCCCTTGGATTGTAAATGAAAAGGTTTTAGCATATTTGGCTTTTCAAGAAGACGGCACGAACTCGTTCAGTCAAGTGAATTTTTTCGGATTCTCGAATCCTCAAAACGTTGGGAAGACTGTTGAAGTGTTGACTTTATTTCGTTCAGAACACCCCATAGACGACACAGAATTGAATTTAAAAAGAGATTTTCTGATTGACATTTGTTGGAGTGCATTAAAATCCAAAGGATATCGGTTCGCTCATGCAACTTGCACTCAGAAAATTCTTCCCTTATACAAAAGGTGGGGATTTGATGTTTTAGGGGAGCAGGAAATTGACGGTTTAAAGCGATTTCATATTTCATATCAAGATTGAAGTAAAAAAAAGACAAAACCATCTTTCAGAAATGTTAGACACCCCATATAAACTAAAGGCTTTTCCAAAGATGAGGATACTCATCTCAGAATTTTTACGTCGGTCGAGAATTAAAAACAACATTAATTTATTTGTCGAAGCCGATGTTTCAAATTTGATGCATTTTAGACAAGAACAAAAAGAGTTGGGTTTGGATTTTTCATTGCCGATTTATATTCTTCATTGTTTTGCTCGGTTACTTCAAAATCATCCTGATTTAATATCGATGCGAAAGGGCAATAAACTTTTTCAGTTTGAAAATGCGGATATATTAACAGTAGTGGAACGAGAAGGAGAAAATGGGACTAAAGTTCCTATGGCAATAATAATAAGAGATGCCGGAGGGAAGAGCTACGTTGAAATATACAATGAAGTTCGTAATTCTCAGGTGGAGCCACCTGAGAATATTTTGGAAGTTAAAAAAAGGAGAAGGCTGCTCAATTTTCCAAGTTGGTTAATAAAGTTGAGTATAGCCCACGCTCAATCGCATCCTGTTCGTTATTGTAAGTATTACGGAAATGCTGCATTTACATCACCTGTTCGGGGCGGTAACGCTAGATTTTCTATAGCAGTTCCAATAAGTTCATGCACATTATCACTTTTGCTAAATAGCACTTTTAAAAAGGTGATAAGTGTTAATGGAAGTTTTGTAGAATCGACATTTATGGGTTTTACTTTCGTGGTTGATCACGATATTATTGATGGGGCAAGAGGTATGCGAATCGTAGATGAATTTTGTAAAATGGTAGAAGCCTTACCTGTTTTAGATAAATAGATTTTATTAGTTAAACATTAAACTTAAAAATGAAAAAAAAATATTTACTTGTTTTAGCTTGGATTTGTTTTGCTGCAAATTTGAGTGCTCAAGATTGGATTGATCTCACTCACCCATTCGATTCAACCACGTTGTATTGGCCAAACAATAAATTGAATTTTCAGCATGCCACAGACTACAAGGGAATAGTGAAACCAATGGGTTATTTTTATTCGTCTTATTCCATTTCAGCACCTGAACATGGAGGTACTCATTTAGATGCACCTGTTCATTTTGCAAATGGAAAACAATCAGTTGATCAGATTCCGTTGGAAAATCTGGTGGGCGATGCCATAGTGATTGATGTGTCATCAAAGGCCGTGAAGGATAGAGATTATTTGATTAGCGTTGACGATTGGAAATCTTGGGAACATAAATACGGAAGAGTTCCAAGAGGTAGCATTGTTTTATTTAAAACGGGTTATTCGTCTTACTATCCAGATCGTGAAAAGTATTTTGGAACAGCATTACATGGTGATGAAGCTATACCCGAGCTTCATTTTCCCGGCATTTCGCCAGAACTAGCGAATTGGATTGTTGCTGAAAGATCTATAAAAAGTTTCGGAATTGATACGCCGAGTATGGACTATGGTCAATCCACGGATTTTTTTGTACATCGAATTATGTTAGGTCAAAACATACCCGGTTTTGAGAATGTAAATTTATCTATGGAGTTGCCCGCCAAGGGACTCTATGTTGTTGCGATGCCAATGAAAATTTCACAAGGAAGTGGTGCGCCACTTCGAATAATGGCGAGTGTAAAACACAAGTAAGCTCCTTCTAGGATTTACATAGTCAAACGCAATCCAACCGACAACTGAAAATTCAGATGTGCGTATTTCTCCACTGTCCAATGATTGGTAGGAGCGTGGTCGGAGTATTGTGTGCTTCCAAAATTGAATGTTGTTTTTCCAATTCGAGCACTTGACCCTTCCACCACAAGGGATAAGTTGCTGTTTAATTGGCGAGTCGCGCCAATTTTCCAAGTTATGTTATTTGTAATTCCAGAGGCTCTGTTATTACCATTGAAGTGATTCACCGCCCCGCCATTTTCGTCTACTGTTGTTTCGAATCCGGGAGGTGTTGAAGCCGGGCTCATTTGACGGCTAATTGCATTTTTAGCATCAAGGAGTGTTACTCCAAAACCGACTGCAGTCTGAATAGCTGTTTTTTCGTCTAGTGATTTGCTAAAGCCAATTTCTGCGTTTGTAGAGAATGAGTGTAGAGTAAATTCATTTTCGAAAATATGATGGTGAGCTCCATAGTGTTCATTCACAAACTCAATAACTTCGGCACCATTAGCACCGTTAATATTTGAAACAATTTCGTCGTGTTCGTTAGCAAGAGTGGTCAGTATTTCAGCTTTGTTGTAGTTGAAATTCATACCAACCAATAAGTTCCATTTTTTTTCTTTGTTAACTTTTAGTTGTCCTGCACTTGCACTAATTCCGCAGGAACTAGCCATTTCGCTTTTGCCTTTTACGTTCACATTTAAATCGAAGTCTGTATCAAATTCGTTGAAGTCTCCTCGTTTGTGAGCCACTCCGAATTGTTGAAAATTGATCCCTCTATTTAGACCAAACCCACTTTGAATTTGCAAATATGGTTGCGTTGTGCTTACGGAGTTTTGCGCTAATCCGATTTTTGAGAGTAAAAGGATAGCAATAATTGCTTTAGTTGATTTCATTCGTCAAGAGTACTATTCAAAATGAACTCTAGGCTACAACTATAGTTGTACTTGATTTCAAAGGATGAAAGATATTTTCGCACGGTAGTCTTCGAGTGTTCATTCTAATAGTTATTGGATTGAAAATTAAAGGCTAGCAGTATAAAACGCTCTTATAATTACATTCTATTTATGATAAAAAGAAATAGTTACATCGGTAATAAGTCACTTTTGTTTTTGGTGGCTTTGGGTATCGTGTTTTCAAATTTTGCTTGGTCGCAATGCAACGGTCTTCCATACAACCAGTACTATTATGATTATGATGGAGACGGTTATGGAACGAGTGCCGTTTTCAGCGGAACGACCAATGATAATTATGGTTGGGGGCAACAAATTGGCTTTTGGGGTAATACCATGAACTTTTCAACTGCCCTAAATAATTTGGTCAGTTTTAATTATTCCATCACCAATACAGCGGCCACCTCACAGTGTCTTTTTCAGTTTTATAATGGGGGCAGTGTAGTTGCAACGGTGGAGGCCTATCCGCAAAACGGAGGAACAATAAACACCACTCATAATTTTTCAACACCTCTGTTTAACATCACTAAAGTAGTGGTTTATTCCTATTGGAATCCTGCTTATTTGAATAGCCTTACTTTTTATGCTATCCCAAGTTCAGTGACGGCGTGCACACAACCATTGGGGTATACTGCCAGCAATACAGATTGTAATGATGCCAGCGCTTCGGTGAATCCGAGCATGTTAGATATTTGCAACTCAGTGGATGATGATTGTGATGGAGGAATTGATAATCAATTGTATTTTGCGGATTTGGATGGAGATGGATATGGGGTAGTTCCTAATATTCTTACTGAAGGTAATTCTGTAGTTGTTGTCAATGACAACGAAATCAAAATCGTTGGTAATGATCCGATTTTTGGAGAATATCTGCAGGGTACGGTTTCATTTGTTGTGCCTCAGGATGCAACATATACTTTTGATTGGAGTTATTCCACAACGGATGAGAGTGCAGAATGGGATCCTGCCTACTACATCAACAATGTTCTGATTCCTCTCACTGTTGATGAAGTGGCTGAGAATCAGAGTGGAAGTATTTCAGTTGCGGTCACCGCAGGATCGACATTTGGTTTTTCTGTAGTTTCAGTTGACGGAACAGAAGGCAGTGCAACTTTAATCATTACCAATTTTAGTGCTATGTCAAACATCATTGGAGGCGTGACTGTTTGTCAAGCTCCAGTGGGATATGTCATCAATCATAGCGATTGTAACGATGTATTAGCAGCTTTAAATCCTGGCGCTACTGAAGTCTGTAATGCAATAGATGACGATTGTGATGGACAAGTGGATGATAGTATTCAAAATACATATTTTGAAGATAACGATGGTGATGGATATGGAGAAAATCCGGGTGCCATTACGCAGGGGAATTCAGCAGTTGTTGTGAATGAAAATGAAATCATTATCATAGGTGATAATTCCGATAATGGTGATGACCTACAAGGTAACATATCATTTGTCGTTCCTGAAAATGCTACGTATACATTTGATTGGAGTTATTCAACGGCAGATGATAGCCCAGAATTTGACCCGTCTTATTACATCAATAATGTTTCGATCCCTCTTTCCAATGACGCGGGGGCTAATAACCAAAGCGGGAGTGTTTCGGTTGCAGTCACAGCCGGCTCGACATTTGGTTTTTCAGTAGTTTCTGTAGATGGCGTAGCGGGTAGCGCAAAGTTAACCATCACCAATTTTAATGGTATGTCCAATTTAATTGGTGGAATCTCTGCTTGTTCTCCTCCAGGAGGTGGTTATGTTACCAATAATGATGATTGCAACGATAATATAATCTCCATGCATCCTGGTGTTTCAGAGATATGCAATTATTATGATGATAATTGTGATGGCCAAGTTGATGAAGGCTTAAATACTTATTATGCTGATGATGATGGTGATGGTTTTGGTGCTGGGGCATTGTCTTTAACTTGTGAACAAGAAAATGGATTTGTTTTAAACAACAATGATTGCAATGACAACTCATTTGCTATTAAACCTACTGCAACGGAATTATGTAATAGCGTTGATGATGATTGTGATGGTGTAGCAGATGATGGCCTATCTCCGCAGTTAACTAACGCAACATCATGCGGGCCTTATGTATGGTCTCAGAATAATACAACGTACAATACTTCGGGTACTTATTATGCAAATCTTCCCACCGCAACCAATTA
The DNA here is from genome assembly GCA_046051235.1 of Bacteroidota bacterium. Taxonomy (GTDB): domain Bacteria; phylum Bacteroidota; class Bacteroidia; order Flavobacteriales_D; family Sanyastnellaceae; genus CAIZGX01. Next base: position 5,219 of record JBJOON010000008.1, on the reverse strand, counting down.
CAATTCGTATGCTTCATTTGCGGCGGCTTCAAACAGTGCTGGTTATCAAATCTCAGAAACAGAAGATTTTAATGAGTTTTCGGGATATTCAACTACGGCAAGTGGTAATTTCGGATCAGGCTTCCCTTCTTGGACTGCTAGCGCAGTTACGGGATTCTATTCGAGCTCTATAAATGGTTCAATGGCATTTGCTGGAAATCAATTCGCTTCTCCATTGACATTCAACTTTTCACCTGGCGTAACTGGCGTTGCAGGAAATTTCTTTGTAACAAATGTTTCAGGCGGATTAATGAACCATACCATTAATTTTTCTTTGTCAGATGGCACAACGCATACGATTACTGTTAATTCTTATGGCTCTTTTACTGGATTTCTTACAAATGGTTTATTAATTACCAGTCTAACTGTTAACACCCCATGGACTTCAGTGAATAATCCATATGTCAAAGTGGATAATTTAATCGTAACAACAGGAACAGCGCCCGGAGTAACTTGTAGCGCAAAGGTTTTGGAATTGGTAGTCAATACACCGGTTTCGTTTTACGCGGATTTGGATAGCGATGGATACGGAGCAGGAACAGTATCTAATGTGTGTGCTCAGCCTGCCGGTTATGTAGCGAACAATACGGATTGCAACAATTCAAACGCCGCCATAAATCCGGGTGTAGTTGAAATTTGCAATGGAATAGATGACGATTGTGATTCACAAACAGACGATGGATTAGCGGCTCAAATAAGTAATGTGGAATCATGTGGCCCATACACTTGGAGTGCGAACAATACAACCTATAATTCGTCCGGAACTTATTATGTGAATCCGCCTGCTTCAACAACCTATAATTCGTACGCCTCATTTACAGCTGCTGCCAACAGCGCTGGCTATCAAGTTTCGGAGACAGAGGATTTTAATGAGTTTTGGGAATATAATACCGGGGCGTCTGGAACGCTTGGAGACGGCTTTCCTACGTGGTCCGCGAGCGCTAATACAGGATTTTACTGTATCCCCGTCAATGGCTCGGTAGCTTTGGCACCTAATGATTTTAATTCACCATTAACATTGTATTTTTCTTCAGGTGTTACGGGGGTAGGTGGTAATTTCTGCATTACCAATGTGTTGGGTACTTTGATGAATCATACTATTCAGTTTTCATTGTCAGATGGCACTACACAAACGTTAAATGTCAATTCATACAATTCATTCACTGGTTTTCTTTCTAATGGAGCATTAATTACCAGTATGACTTTATCTACGCCATGGACTTCCGTTAGTAACCCCTACGTGCGAATAGATAACCTGGTAGTAACGACAGGTGCAGCCCCTGCATTGCCTTGTACAGCTAGTGCTCTGGTACTTGTAGTGAATGATTTGAGTGCATTTTATGCGGATTCAGATGGAGATGGATTTGGCGCGGGGACTGAGACAGTGACTTGCAATGCACCGGTTGGTTTTGTATCGAACAACTCCGATTGTGATGATGCTGTTTCAACAAGTAATCCAGGGGCAATTGAGGTTTGTAACACTTTAGATGACAATTGCGATGGACAAATTGATGAAGGATTGAATACGTATTATGCTGATATAGATGGAGACGGATTTGGAGCGGGGACAGTAGTGATAACTTGCAACCCCTCGACGGGATTTGTAATGAACAATACCGATTGTAATGATAATTCAATAACAACCAATCCGGATGCTATCGAAATTTGTAACACCATAGATGATAACTGTGATGGGGAAGTTGATGAAGGACTGTTGAATAGCTATTATGCGGATTCTGATGGAGATGGTTTTGGAGCAGATGCGGTGACAGAAACATTGGCTTGGGGTTCATCGATTTTGTATGAGCCTGCTCTCTTTGTCTTGGTGGGGTCTTCGGATTACATCACGGGAGTTTCTAACTCGGTACAGTTTGTTGCTCCAGCTACTGAGACGTACACATTTGATTGGGCCTATGCCATTTTAGATGATCCTAATCAGGATCCTGGGTATTATTTTATTAATAGTAATGTCTATCAATTGTCAGATAATGGGGGAGCATTGTACCAATCAGGAAGTGTGTCAGTACAATTAAACGCGGGTGATATTTTTGGTTTTGGAATCAATTCTTGGGACGATGAAGCAGGTCCGGTGTGGTTGGAAATTTCCAACTTCAATGCGTACTCATATATGGGTATCGTAGTTGCTTGTAGTCAACCTGTGGGTTATTTGGTTGGTAATACAGATTGTGATTTTGATAATGCGGCAGTATATCCTGGGGCCACAGAAATTTGCAATGATATAGATGATAACTGCGACTCTGAAATCGATGAAGGTGTTCAAAATACTTATTATGTGGATGCTGATTTGGATGGATATGGAGGCAATTCCACGATCTTAGCTTGCACAGTTCCTGCAGGATTTAGTTCTAATAATTTAGATTGTAACGAAAACGTGGCTTCAATAAATCCTGGAGCAAATGAAATATGCAACGGCATAGATGATAATTGTAACGGTCAATCGGATGAAGGAGTTTTAAGTGTATTCTATTACGATAGCGATAGCGATGGGTACGGAACTTCATCTGTTTATAGCGGAAGTACAACGAGTAATTATGGTTGGGGTCAGCAAATAGGTTTTTGGGGAAACACTATGAATTTTTCGCCAACTCTTAATAACCTTGTCAGTTTTAATTACTCCATTACCAATACTGCGGCAATGTCGCAATGTATTTTCCGATTCTACGATGGTGGAAACCTAGTCGCTTCAGTTGAGGCATACCCTCAAAATGGACAGACAATCAGTACCGTTCATAATTTTACTTCTCCATTATTTAATATTACGAGCGTAGTTGTTTTTTCATATTGGAATCCAGCTTATTTAAATAGTTTAACTTTTAATGCGATCCCAAGCTCAGTCATTGGCTGCACGCCACCTGCGGGTTATGCCGCGAATAATACCGATTGTAATGATTACAATGCAAATATCAATCCCGGTGAGATTGATATCTGTAATACTCTTGACGATGATTGTGATTTAGGTGTTGACAATGCTCTTTTTTATGTGGATGCTGATTCTGATGGTTTTGGTGACGATCAATCTGTAGGTGTTTTAGTTTGTTTGGCGCCGGTTGGTCACGTTGCCAATAATGATGATTGTAATGATACTGTTGATTCGGTTTATCCAGGGGCAACTGAAGTGTGCAACACCGTCGATGATGACTGTGATGCACAAATCGATGAAGGCGTTCAGAACAGTTATTACGCAGATACCGATGGTGATGGATTTGGAGCGGGCACAGCAACTTTGGCATGTACAGTACCAAATGGATTTGTAACCACAAATACAGACTGCAACAACACGAACGCATCAGTTTATCCTGGTGCAACAGAAGTATGTAACACCATTGATGACGATTGCGATTCGCAAATCGATGAAGGTGTTCAAAACAGTTATTACGCAGATACTGATGGTGATGGATACGGCGCAGGCACAGTAACTTTAGCATGTACAGCACCAACGGGATTCGTCTCTACTAATACAGACTGCAACAACACCAACGGAACAGTTAATCCTGGAGCAACAGAAGTTTGTAACAGCATAGATGACGATTGCGATACCCAAATCGATGAAGACGTTCAGAATTCTTATTATGCCGACATTGATGTTGACGGTTATGGATCTGGGGCGGCAACATTGGCTTGCAGTGCTCCTATTGGCATGGTTGGAAACAACACAGATTGTGATGATGCGGACGCTGCTGTTTCCCCAGGGGCTACTGAATCTTGCAATAGCATTGATGATGATTGTGATGGCGGGGTAGATGAATTTGGAACATCACCCGTAGCGCAAGTTGTAACTTCATGTGGATCATATACATGGAATCAGAATAACACGACCTATAATTCTTCTGGAACGTATTACGCGAATATTCCATCAGCAAGTACGATTAACTCCTTAGCTTCTTTTACTTCGGCATCAACGGTTGCAGGTTATCAAATTTCAGAGACCGAAGATTTTAGCGAATTTGGTGGATACTTCACCTCAGCTAGCGGAAATTTTGGGGTAGGGTTTCCAAGTTGGTCGGCGACCGGAGTAAGTGGTTTCTTTGCAATATGCTTCAGCATTGACTTTTAATTTTTCTACAGGTGTGACAGGTGTCGGAGGAAATTTCTTTGTCTCGGATGTTTTTGGTAACGTAATCAGTAACACTGTAAACATTACGCTTTCCGACGGAACTACTCAATCGTTGTGGATTGGTTCTTCAGATTCATTCACAGGTTATATTTCCAACGGAACACCAATAACAAGCATTACAATAAACACTCCTTGGATTTCACAGACTAATCCTTACGTCCGTGTAGATAATTTGGTTGTTCTAACTGGAACGCCAGTTATCCCTTGTAGTGCTAATATTTTGCAGTTGACTGTAAACACACCGACTTCTTACTATGCCGATTTGGATGGAGATGGATTTGGTGCGGGTGCTGCTACGAACGTGTGCTCTCAACCGAGTGGGTATGTTTCCAACAACACGGATTGTGATGACGCATTGGCTTCAGTGAATTCTGGTGCAACAGAAATATGCAATAGCATCGATGACGATTGCGATGCACAAATCGATGAGGGATTAACATTTGCAAATTATTACGCAGATCTTGACGGAGACGGATACGGTGCAGGGACAGCTACCAATGCATGTGTTCAGCCTTCAGGATTTGTAACAACGAATACAGACTGTAACAATAACAACATAGCTATAAATCCAACGGCTATAGAATTATGTAATAGTATCGATGACGATTGCGATACGCAAATTGATGAAGGTGTTCAGCCCAATATGACCAATGTAGTGTCATGCGGTCCATATACTTGGAATCAGAATAACACGACCTATAATTCTTCTGGAACGTATTACGCGAATATTCCATCAGCAAGTACAATTAACTCCTTGGCATCTTTTACTTCGGCAGCAACGGTTGCAGGATACCAAATTTCAGAGACCGAAGATTTTAGCGAGTTTTGGGGATACTTCACCTCAGCTAGCGGGAATTTCGGAGCAGGTTTTCCAAGTTGGTCGGCGACGGGAGTAAGTGGTTTCTTTGCCTATCAAGTGAATGGCTCAACGGCTATTGCTGCTAACCAATATGCTTCAGCATTGACTTTTAATTTTTCTACAGGTGTGACAGGTGTCGGAGGAAATTTCTTTGTCTCGGATGTTTTTGGTAACGTAATCAGTAAC
>JBJOON010000007.1:0-20763 GCA_046051235.1 Bacteroidota bacterium | reverse complement strand
CACGCCGTGCGCACTCTATTGCTGCGCAAGGTGGTATTAACGCTGCTAAGAACTACATGAACGATGGTGATAGCACATACCGTTTGTTCTACGATACCATTAAAGGTGGTGACTACCGCGCACGTGAAGCGAACGTTCATCGTTTGGCTGAAGTAAGCGCGAGCATCATTGACCAATGTGTGGCGCAAGGTGTTCCGTTTGCTCGCGATTACGGCGGGTTGTTGGACAACCGTTCGTTCGGTGGAACACAAGTGTCTCGTACGTTTTATGCGAAAGGACAAACCGGACAACAGCTTTTGTTGGGTGCGTATTCAGCTTTAAGTCGTCAGATTGGTAAAGGAAGTGTGAAATTGTACAACCGCCATGAGATGATGGATTTGGTTGTTGTAGATGGAAAGGCGAGAGGAATTATAGCACGTAACATGGTTACGGGTGAAATCGAAAGTCACAGTGGTCATGCGGTAGTGTTGTGCACAGGCGGTTACGGAAACGTATTTTTCCTTTCAACAAACGCAATGGGATCGAATGTTACAGCGGCATGGCGCGCACACCGTAAAGGTGCTGCATTTGCAAATGCTTGTTTCACACAAATTCACCCAACTTGTATTCCAGTAAGCGGTGACCATCAGTCTAAATTGACATTGATGTCTGAGTCGTTGCGTAACGACGGACGTATTTGGGTTCCACTTCACAAAGAAGATGCGGAAGCGATTCGTGCAAAAAAATTAAAACCAACCGATCTTCCTGAAGAGCGTCGTGATTATTATTTGGAACGTCGTTACCCTGCTTTCGGAAACTTGGTTCCTCGCGATGTTGCGTCACGTGCTGCGAAAGAGCGTTGCGATGCTGGATTCGGGGTGAATGCAACAGGTGAAGCAGTTTACTTGGATTTTGCTTCAGCAATAATGCGTTATGGTAAAACAGCTGCAACGGTTCAAGGATTGCACAACGCTACTGAAGATCAAATTCGTGAATTAGGAACGAAAGTAGTTGAAGCGAAATACGGAAACTTGTTCCAGATGTACGAGCAAATCGTAGCTGAGAATCCGTACAAGACTCCAATGATGATTTATCCGGCGGTTCACTATACTATGGGTGGATTGTGGGTTGACTATGAGTTGATGACTACTGTTACAGGATGTTACGCTTGTGGTGAAGCAAACTTCAGTGATCACGGTGCTAACCGCTTAGGTGCATCGGCATTAATGCAAGGTTTGGCAGACGGTTATTTCGTACTTCCATATACTATTGGAAATTACTTGGCCGATGAAATTAGCACGGGTGCTATTTCAACTAAAACTCCAGAATTCGTAGAAGCTGAGAAGGCTGTAAGAGAAAGATTGGAAGGCTTTTTCAAAACAACAGGAACTGAAACCGTAGATACTTACCACAAGAAATTGGGTAAAATCATTTGGGATTATTGCGGAATGGCGCGTAACAAACAAGGTTTGGAGTTTGCTATTTCGGAGATTCGCAAGATTCGTGAAGATTTCTACAAGAATGTTAAAGTTCCAGGAGGAATGACCGGAGTGAATACCGAATTGGAAAAAGCAACACGTGTTGCGGACTTCATTGAGTTAGGTGAATTGATGTGTTTAGATGCATTAGATCGCAACGAATCTTGTGGTGGTCACTTCCGTGAAGAATTCCAAACGGAAGAAGGTGAAGCATTGCGTGTAGATGAAACATATAGTTATGTTGCTGCATGGGAGTTTACAGGTGATCCATCTGCTCCGAAGATGCACAAAGAAGATTTGATATACGAAAACATTAAAGTTCAACAACGATCATACAAATAAGATGAGCAACGGAAACATGAACCTTACGCTAAAAGTTTGGCGTCAGTCCAACAGCACTGCTGCTGGAAAAATGGAGACCTACCAATTGGGCGGTGTATCTCCGGATATGTCTTTCTTAGAAATGATTGACATGTTGAATGAACAAATTATTCGCAAGGGCGAAGATGCTATTGCGTTCGACCACGATTGCCGTGAAGGTATTTGTGGAATGTGCAGTATGTTCATCAATGGTGAAGCGCACGGTCCAAACCGCGGTGTAACAACTTGTCAATTGCACATGCGTTCGTTTAAAGACGGAGATACCATTTACATTGAACCTTGGAGAGCAGAAGGTTTCCCAGTGGTGAAAGATTTGATGGTAGATCGCGCAGCGTTCGACCGTATTATTCAGTCGGGTGGATTCGTTTCTGTGAATACTTCAGGAAGAACCATGGACGCGAATGCGATTCCTATTCCGAAGGACGATGCAGATAAAGCGTTCGATGCGGCAACTTGTATTGGATGTGGTGCTTGCGTAGCGACTTGTCCGAACAGTTCAGCCATGTTGTTCGTGAGTGCGAAGGTTTCTCAATTCGCATTGTTACCACAAGGACATCCAGAGCGCAAAGAGCGTGTGTTGAATATGGTGAAGCAAATGGATGCTGAAGGATTTGGAAATTGCAGCAACATTGGTGCTTGCGAAGTTCAATGTCCGAAGAACATTAGCATCGAAAACATTGCACGCATGAACAGAGAATATCTTTCTGCGAGTGTGAAACCAGAGAATTAATGCAACAATTTCATTTAAAGCACCAAGCGCTCGTTTTGCTCTTGGTGCTTTTATGTTTTAGGTCGAATGGTCAAGCCGCTTGGGATTTGAATTTATTGGCGAAGATCAATGGTGGACCTGAAAAGTCTGATCGATTTTGGGAAGCCTACACAAACAGTATTACTTATGTGACTGTCGGAACTCCGCTAGTGGTAGGGACTGCAGGAGTTTTGAAAAAGGATGAATTCGTGAAGCGTCAGTTCGTTGGCATGGCCGGTGGATTGACTTTGAACGGATTTGTTACTATCGCAATGAAATATGGAATAGCGAGGCCACGTCCATTTGCAGCACATGGCGATTTAATCTACAAGAAGACTCATGCTGGAAGTTTGTCGTTTCCTTCGGGACATACGAGTTCTGCATTTCAGTGGGCGACGAGTTGTGTGTTGGCTAAACCGAAATGGTATATCGCCATTCCCGCGTATATGTATGCCTGCGGAATTGGATACTCGCGAATGCATTTAGGTGCGCATTATCCGACCGACGTTGCAGCGGGAGCATTCATCGGTACTGCCAGTGCCTTTGCTTCTTATCACATTAACAATTGGTTTTGGAAGAAGGTGGATTCTAGGAAAAAGAACATTCGGGTGACGACTAACCCGTCCTTTTAAAATGAAAAAAGCCGCAATTAAGCGGCTTATTATTTGAAGTTGATACAATTATTGTTTGAATCCCGAAACGATGCTAATGCAGCCGATATGCTGAATTACTGCATCTTTTTGCTCAGGGACTTTAACCTTCACAACAAGTTGTTGTGTGTTTTTCATTTTGAATTCAAAGGCTTCTTTGTCTTCAGCGCCTTTGTTGGTGTAAATCTGCTTACCGTTGATATCGCTTACAGTGAACTCAACATCGCCAAGGATAGGGTGAGCAACCACAAGCAAGCGGTAATCACGACCACCAAAGAAGGTGACCATAATTTCAGCTTCTTCACCTGGGGCCATTTGAGCTGAATTGTAACTGTCGTTTTGAACGTACCCATTCAATTTAGGAAGAACTTTATTTTTTGTGAAAGGTCTACATTGCGCGGAAGCAAATGAGGGAATAAAGACCAATAAGAACAGGAGAATTTTATATGCTTTCATGATATCTTCTGATTTTTTTATTGAATGTATTTATTACGGATGACAACAGTTTCTGCAGCGATTTTCGCTAGTGTAGCATCGCTCATGGTAACTGTTTCTGTGCTTCCAATGGTGGTTACTCCGTTGCTATCTTTTTCAACAGATGTTTCTCCTCTCACCACAATTACATCTTTGTATATCGTTTGAAGTTTTGTCAGATCTTCCTTCATGCGATTCACACGATCACTCGTTGCGAAAAGATTCAAGTAACTAACCAATTGGTTTAAAGAATACGTTTGTTCTGCAACGCGTTGCTTCATGGCCTTTTCACCTTTCTTCCCAGCGTACTGAGTGGACAAGTAAAGTGTTTCAATCCATGCGCCAGCAACAATTAAGGCACTTACATCTGTGCGCTTTCCTTCTTTCAAGTACGCGTTCACGTTTTGGTATGAAAGAGTGACGTAGCTTAAAAGAGAATCTTTGTTGTTTTGATTCTTTTGAACGCGCTCCATGAATTTCTCATCCATTGCCCCGTCAATTCCCAAAGCGCTTGCCAATGTTTTCGAAGCCGCTAAGTAATTTACCGACTCTTGTTTTTGCTCGAATACTGTGCTATAGCTTAGGTCTGCAGCGTAGATACCGAGGTTGATTGCACGGTTCTCTTCGTCTACGTATTTCGAAACTTTATCTACTGAATTCAGCATGGCTTTATCGAAACTGAATCCAGCATCTTTAATCATGTCGGCCAATTCAATAGGAGCAGGAATGCTAAAGAAGATTTGCTTCAACGCCTGTTCGCGGTCTTTGAAGAACTCGTCTTTGTTTGTTAATTCGGCTGCGCCTGATTCAAGGGGTGCCTTGTTTTCAGATTTGTTGTCGCTTCCGCCGCAGGCTACCAGGGTCATGGAGCCAATGCACACACTGACGATTGCAGTGAGGGAGAGGTGTTTTTTAATCATTTGAACCAATTGAATAGTTAGATTTATTTAATACGCACTATTCAGAAAATGGTTTCAATGCAAAACAAATAAAATTAAATTAATGCGCCTCGAGCCAGTTATTTCCGGCTTGAATCTCAACATCTAAGGGCACTTCAAGTTTTACCGCGTTTTCCATTTCATGCTTAACGAGTGCAAACACTTGTTCTATTTCTTCCTTTGGTGTATCGAAGAGCAATTCATCGTGAACTTGAAGTACCATTCTTGTTTTCAAATTAGCATTCTTCAATGCTGATTGAATTTTCACCATAGCAACTTTAATGACGTCGGCAGCCGAACCTTGAATAGGTGCATTCACCGCGTTGCGCTCTGCGAAGCTTCTTGAGATGGCGTTTGAAGAGTTGATATCTGGAAGGAAGCGTCTACGTCCGAGCACGGTTTCAACGAATCCTCTTGAGCGGCAATTTTCCACGGATTGGTGCTGGTAGGTCTTTAGTGCCGCGAATTGCGTGTAATACGCTTCAATAATGTTCTTAGCTTCTGTTCTTGAAATGCCCAGTTGTTGCGCCAATCCGAAAGGACCTTGTCCGTATATAATTCCGAAGTTAACCGCTTTCGCTTTGCTTCGCATGTCTTTGGTAACTTCATCCAACGGAACGTTGAACACTTTCGAAGCAGTGGCTTTGTGAATGTCTTCTCCTTGCTGAAAAGCTTCGATCATGTTTTTATCTCCGCTCAATGCTGCAATAATGCGCAATTCAACTTGCGAGTAATCGGCGCTAACTAAGACGTGATTTTCATCGCGCGCAACAAATGCTTTTCTGATTTCTTTTCCGCGTGAAGTGCGAATGGGAATGTTTTGCAAATTCGGTTGATTGCTACTCAATCTTCCCGTTGCGGCAACTGCTTGCATGAAGTTCGTGTGCACACGTCCGGTGATTGTGTTAATCATATTCGGAAGAGTGTCGATATACGTGCTTTTCAATTTGCGTAATTCACGATAATCGAGAATCAACGGAACAATTTCGTGGTTGTGCAGATAACGCTGAAGGACATCTTCACCGGTGCTATATTGACCGGTTTTTGTCTTCTTCATTTCAGTGGTTATTTTCAATTTTTCGAAAAGAATAACGCCTAATTGTTTTGGAGAATCGAGGTTGAATTTTTCACCTGCAAGCTCTGTAATTTTTTCTTCAATGATATCGAGCTCTTTCCCAAGCTCAACGCTATATGCGTTCAAGAATTCTTTGTCCACTCGAATGCCTTCCCATTCCATATTCGCAAGCACTTCAATGAGTGGCGTTTCAATGTTTTCTAGAACGGAAGTGGTTCCTTGCTTTTCTAATTCAGGTTGAAAAATTTCCGCGAGTTGAAGCGTTACATCGGCATCTTCTGCTGCGTAATCCTTTATGCTTTCAGCAGGAAGGTGCGCCATTGAATTTTGATTTTTTCCTTTCGGTCCAATCAACGATTCAATAGAGACTGGTTTGTAATTCAAATAACTTTCACTCAACGCATCCATGCCGTGCTTTCCGTCGGCATTAATTACGTAGTGGGCAAGCATGGTGTCGAAGATTTTATTTTGAATCTTCATTCCATATTTTTTCATCATCTTGAAGTCGAACTTGTAGTTCTGCGCGACAAGTGTTTTCGAAGAGTCTGAGAAAACTTCATTGAAAATTTCCAATTGCTTTTTCGCTTTTTCAAAGTTGGAAGAAATCGGAACGTACCAACCTGTATGTGCTTTCGTGCTGAATGAAAGTCCAACGAGATAAGCTGAATGCGGCTCTAGATCTGAGGTTTCAGTATCGAAGCTAAACGTTGTTGCGCGTTGAAGTTCTGAAATTAAAGTTTGAAATTCTTGTTCCGAAGTGGCCATGAAGTACTCATGATCTGTATTTTCAATTGTGTTTTTTGGTGTTGAAGGAACAATCACTTCTTCACCAGCAGATGAAAACAAATCTGGAACAGCACTATTGCTTGATGAAGAATTAGCTGAGGCAGTTGCAACAGGTTCTTCGTTCAATACACGTTTAATTAATTGACGAAATTCGAGTTCTTCGAAAACTTCACGAATGGCATCTTTGTTTATTTCGCTCACCTTCAAGGCCTCTTCGTCGAGTGGAGTAGGAGCGTCGAGCATAATGGTTGCGAGTTTCTTAGAAAGAATTCCTTGCTCACGGAAATTTTCAACGTTTTCCTTTTGCTTTCCTTTCAGTTTATCTGTGTTTGCAAGAAGCCCTTCAAGACTTCCAAATTCGGCTAAAAGTTTCGCTGCTGTTTTTTCCCCAATTCCTGGAATTCCAGGAATGTTGTCTACCGCATCGCCCATGAGACCGAGTAGATCAATAACTTGACTTACATTTTGAATGTTGAATTTCGCGCAGACTTCTGCTTCTCCTAAAATTTCCGCTTTGCCCCCTTGGTAACCGGGTTTGTATATGAAAGACTTGTCGCTTACCAATTGACCGTAGTCTTTATCGGGCGTCATCATGTACGTGTGAAATCCTTTTTCTTCTGCTTTTTTAACGAGCGTTCCAATGATATCATCTGCCTCATAACCTGGAGCAATGAGCATTGGAATATTGAAAGCTTCAACGATTTTCTTGATGTAGGGAACTGCAAGTTTGATGTCTTCCGGAGTCTCTGATCTATTCGCTTTGTAGGCTTCGTAATCGATCTCTCTGAGTGTTTGTTCAGGTGCGTCGAATACGACAGCAATGTGTGAAGGTTTCTCGTTGTTTAGAATATCGAGAAGTGTATTCGTGAATCCATACATAGCCCCAGTATTCAGCCCTTTGCTGTTAATGCGTGGAGTTCTTATGAAGGCGTAATAAGCACGGAAAATAAGTGCGTATGCGTCGAGAAGAAATAGTTTTTTTTCGTGTTCTGAAGATATCATGTTACGAAGATAGTGCAGCCATATACGCGGCCACATACTTCCCCATAATATCGAATTCTAAATTGACAGAAGTTCCATTTTCAATGAACTGAAAAGTCGTGTGTTCATAGGTAAATGGAATGATGGCCACCGAAAAAGAAGTTTTCGAACTTTCAACCACCGTGAGACTTACCCCGTTTACGGCGATGCTTCCTTTCGGAACAGTGATATGCCCTAACTCGTTAGGTGTGTATTCAAAAGTGAATTTCCAACTGCCTTCATTTTCTGCTTTGGAAATACATTTTCCAACTACATCTACATGCCCTTGCACATTGTGTCCGTCTAAGCGATCGCCAACTTTCACGCACCTTTCAAGATTAACCTGATTTCCTTCCACCCAACTTCCGATGGTTGTTTTCTGAATGGTTTCATCTATTGCTGTTACGCGATATGTGTCGTTCACAATTTCAACCACAGTTAAACAAATTCCGTTGTGAGCGAGGCTCTGATCAACCTTCAATTCATTTGTGAAATCACAAGAAACCCAAAGTTCGAGGTTGCTTCCAACACGTTCAGTCTTCACAATTTTACCAAGCGATTCTATAATTCCTGTGAACATATGTTATTGTTGAGGTGTGGCTTGTTTTGCATTCAAAATCTGAATGTAACCTTCGCGGAATTCAGGTACAATTCCTTCCAAGCGAATGGTATTTACAACAACAGTGTAGTAGTAAGTTCCTGCGCTGACGAGGGTTTGCGTGGCTTCGTCTGTTGCGTTCCACAAGATATCTGGATCAGTAGTTTCGAAAAGCAATGTACCGTATCGATTGAATATTTTCAAGTCGATGCTTTCAATTGAACGGTATGGAAATGGCTTAAGAATGTCGTTCAACCCATCTAAATCTGGAGTGATAATGTTAGGCAATTCGTAAGTTGGACAGTTGTCTATGCACACCACATTTGAGGGAGCACTCTCATTTTGGTATAATTCACCATCTGGCCAGAGGTTCAGTGAATCGAGCGCTGTGATGTAGAAACATCCGGCTATACTTTGCAATCCTTCAGGATGAAGGAATTCAAATTCAGTGCTGTTTGATCCGTTTAGCGTTCCAAGCAGCGAGTATGAACTTGTGTTGCTTGGAGCGTAATAAATATTGTAGGCGGTAATGTCTTTCGAGCAGGATGGGTCAATGTTGTCCCATGAAATTTGAAGTGAAGGGATTTCGCAGTTGTTGGTTTGCGATATAAGTGGAGGGCAAGGCGGGGTAGCGTCGTACGGACTTGCGCAAATTTCTTGGCTGAAGTTGTACAACGAGTCTGGAACGTTCGGCGCACCGTATGAACCAAGCGTTAGAATCTTATAGCAGTAGGTGGCATTGTTTACAAGACCAGTATCGAGGTATTGAGGTATTGTAGTTTCATTCAACAAAGAAAAATCCAACTCGCCTGGAGCCTTTCGATAAATGAAGTAACGTGAATTGATCCATGGGAATTGACCTTCCAAATTCAATTGAATGGCATTGTCTTGCGGCGTTGCATTGAGCCATGGTGAGGTGGCAGTTGACGAGTAACCAACTACGTCTTCATTTGAATAGAACTTCACTCTGTATTTTTTCAATGCCGTGAATGTGTCGATATTCGAATGATAGTATACGGTGTCGCCTGTATTCAAGATGGTGAATTCGTTCGAAGCGAAGATGGTTTGCCACGTTCCGTTATTGTCGAATTCCAATTCGTAGTGATAGGGAGGAAGGTAGGTAAGGGTGTCGAGTTGTGAAGGAGGTGACCACCAAACTGTGTCTTGTCCAACAGAAATATCGGTTGTTTCAATACTCACTTTCGTGATAACAGGAATGTCTTTTTTAATTTGAACACATGCTTCTTCGCTGGCGTAACTTAATGCGCCGTCGGGCCAAACCGTAACAATTCGGTAGCAGAATGGAACTCCGAAACCTGGCGCATTATCGTTGTATGTTGTGCTATTCGCTCCGAGTGTTTGACCAATGTATACGAAGCCTGTATATGCGGGCATTCCAACTTCGCAATCGGAAGGATTGAAGTTATATCCGTTTTGTTTTCTGTAAATGAAATAGCGAACGTTAGCGGCTTCGTAGTTCGTGAAAGAATTCAGGCAAGGCGAAGGGTTCCAAGTCACAGTAACTGTTGCACCCACTGCGTCTGCTTGAACATTCTGCACTTTAGGTGCGACTACGGTAATATTTACAGACTCTATATCTGCTAATGGAACAAAGCCGTTGTCGAGTGCTTCAAAGCTCACGGTATAAGGTGTTGCGCGAACTTCTTCGCACTCCGGATTCCAATAGAATGTATCCGTGAACGTGTTGAACTCTGCTTCATGAACCACGTTGGTCAGTGGACCACCGAACGCGCTAATGAAAATGGTGTTTCCATTAGGGTCTGTTGCATTCACATCGAACTGAAGAGTGCTTCCAGCTTCGACACAATAATCGGGAAGTGGCGAAATAACAGGCGGTTGGTTATTGCATGTGATAACAGTAATCTGCATGTCGCGAATGACATAGCCGACCAAAATACCGTTTCGATATTCTTCAATTTTAATTGCGATATTGAACTCACCCGCTAATGGTGGAACCACCCAAGTAACATCTCCGGTTGAAGCGTTAATACTAAATACGTCTGAACCATTAACCGTGCTCGCATCGGGGAGTAACCAACCAGGGAGGGCCTGTGCGCCTTCACCCATACAGGGAACAAGGGAGTAAACCAAGGAATCTCCATCTGGATCGAATGCAACGGGATTGTGTATCCAAGGCTGATTGAGACAAGCATCTTCAATGGGCATTTTCAGAAGTTGAACCGAATTGTTGTGTCCCGTTGCAGGAGAAATCACAATCATCGACTGAATCGTGAATACTTGGTTTATGGAATTCAAGATGTTGATTACACCTTCATTTCGATTGGGATCTTCCATCACCAGGTAATAAACTCCTGGACCCGCGTAGGTGTGAAATCCGATGTATTGATTTCGCTTAGCGTCACCAGAACCTAAGATGAGTTCTTCGGTTCTTTCCAAACTATCAAGCTGATTTTCGGTTGTTCCTGAAGGCTCGTCACCCCATCTGATTTTCAAAAACGGACGGTCTGCAGCGAAAGAGCTGGCTTTGGTGATGGTGCTGATAGTGACTTTGTAAGTGTAACCAGAAATGTGTTCGTAAACTATTTCTCCAGCACGATTGTGCGTAGCCCAAGCCGCAAGGGTTATGAGCCAAGTGCAAAAGGTGAGGAGTAGTTTTCGATTCATTTTATCTAAGACAATCTAAGTTGTCATTTAGTTTACTTACTCGACACAAATTTTTGTTCGAGCGATTCCGCTTTCTGAAATAACCTCAATAATGTAATAACCGGCAGCTAGATCGTTAACTGAAATGTTGCGTGAATCGGTGAACATCTGCTTCACACATCTTCCTTCATTCGATACAATTCTCAATTGGAATTTCTGAATGTTTGAAGGAAGATTGAGTTGAATGGATTCTTTCGCAGGGTTCGGATAAACCTGTAGGTTGAAGTTTCCATTTAAATTTTCAACTCCATCTGCTAATTGCAAGCTCACGCAGTAGTCTTCCACTTCGCCGTAAGCATAAGTGCCGCAAGAGGTAGGAGGGTTTCCAGACCCAAAGATTCCAACGTAGGCCATACCCACTCGCATACGGGTGCTTCCTGCAACGAGGGCAAGGGAATTTGGAATTGTGATGTTTCCAGTTACGGTATTCTGAGATCCGCTACCTGCGTCGAATGCCAATTCCATTGGCTCATCGAAGGTTCCGTTGGCGTTATAATCGATCCATATTTTGAAATACTCGTTGTACGACCCTCCAGGGAATCCTGGAGTTAGCGACACAGGATATGTATTCTCTGCAACTAGTGTGAGCGAACTCAAATCTGTATAATCGGTATAGATTGCATTCGCCGTGCTAATGTTCGTGAATGAACCAACGGTAACCGCGTCTATGTATTCGGCGCTAGCATCGCCACCGTCCGCATCGCAATAAACGATATCGGTGCATGAACCGCAACCGGTTGTTGAGAATTCGAATGAAGTCAAGGGGTTTTCTGGATTAACGCAGATTGACGCAACCTGAATGGTATAGGTGGTGCACGAATCTAAGTTAAAGAATGTAATGTTTGGCTGAAGAGATTGAATAACATCGGTTCCGTTTGGTCCTGTTAATTGAATGGTATACCCATCAGCAGCGAAGATGTCATTCCATGCAACAGTTGCTGTTGTTGCCCCTTGTGCATTCGGAACAGAATAAACGCTCGGGTTAGTGCAGCAACCTTCCGTATTTAGTATGAAGGAATTGGTCCATTCGCCTTGGACTCCGTTACATACTGACGCTATTTGAATTTCGTATGTTGAGCAACCGTTTAAACCGCTTAGCACGATGCTATTGGCGTTAATACCTTCAACAAGTGTCCATGATCCGCTGCCTTGCATTTGATATTGACAAGCGAAAGTTGTTACATCTGGAGTGCTGTTCCAAGATACCGTGTATTCAAGTGTGCCCGGCGTTTGCAAGGCCGCAATTGCGAAAGGTGCTACGCATCCGCCTGCAGAACATTCATTCAATAATAAGTCTAAACTGTTTTTCACATTCATCCTTCCACCTGTAACGACTTCGGATTGCAAATTTGAAACAAGGTCAACTCCGTTGAAAATGTAATCTCGTATTAGTTGTGCGCCTGTTGAGGGATTGGCGTTTGTGATTGACATGATGGATGTACACGGTGCAGAGTAGAGCAGGGCTACACCCCCGGCTACGCATGGGCTAGCGAAAGATGTTCCTGAAGTATTTCCGTAGTTTGTATTGCCTGCGAGGTACACCGCTTCTCCAGGAGCACCAATGTCGATGGTTGTGATTCCGTAACCGCTGAATGTGCGAACGTCTGAACTGTTAGTTGCTGTTACAGATATTAAATATTCGCTAGGACATGCTGTTGGAAGATCTCCAACTACGTCAACGTTTACGTTGTTGTTTGCAGTAGAACCGCAAGAAATAATTCCTGCTACACCAAGGGTGTCATACATGGCGCACCAAAGTGGCGCTTGCGAAGGTTGTCCGTTATCAGTTCCCCAGCTGCTGTTTGTAGCAACGACGAAAGCACCTTGCGCTCCGCCAGTTTGATTGTACAGGCGACGCATCTTCAAGGGATAGGTGTAAGCAGCGATTACGTTGGCTTCTGACACACCACCCATGTCTACTTGCATTATTTTTACATTCCAGTTAACGCCAGTAATTCCAATGCCGTTGTCTCCTTTTGCACCTATCATGCTGCTTACTTGCGTGCCGTGATTTCCTGCGGCAAGAACATCGTTATTAGTAGTCATGTTCCAACCGTCAATGTCATCGATGTAACCGTTGTTGTCATCGTCTATTCCATTTCCATCGATTTCATTGGTGTTGGTCCAGTGATTTTCAATGATATCTGCTTGATCCCATTTAGCACCGCCGCCTTCAACTACACACACAACGATTTCATCACCAAATGCAGTTAGTCCGCCTGTTGTAATGTCCCATGCTTCTGGCGTATCGATGTCGTTGTCTGACGCGTCGTTATGGAACCACTGTTGGTTATAAGAGGGGTCGTTCGGAACAATGCGTTCAGCAATTTTATGATTGGCTTGAGCAAGTTGAATGCTCGAGCAGGTAGGGGCAAAACGAATAATTTCATTTAAGGAAACCAACTCTTCGTTGAAGGTAAACAACCATGCACGCATGATGTCGCTTATTTCATGACTTGCTTTAATTTCTGGAAGTATTCCGAAATGTTGAGTCAATTCTTGCTCTGCTTGAGCGGGCGAGAAGCCTTTTTTAAGTTGAAGAATGAATTCGTTATTCATTCGAGCTGCTTGTCCGAATAATGTTGTTGAAGCAACAAAAAAACTCAAGAGAAGGAAAATCGATTTTGAGAATGAAATGTTGTGTGTCATGCTTGATTCTGATATTTCGTAAATATCGGAATGAAAGCGTGAAACATCTTCACAGAAATGTCTTTTTTACTTGCGAAAATTAGGCTTCGTTTACAATTATACGCTTTACGCGCTGGGGAATACCTGTGAGCACTTCGTAGGCAATGGTGTCGCAGGCTTGTGCGTAATCGAGAATTGAGTGATCACCATTGAATACAATGGCTTCATCGCCTTCTTGTGCAGAGACTTCTGTGATGTCGACCATGGTAACGTCCATGCACACGCGTCCGACAACGGGACAGGCTTTTCCTTTGATGAAGACTTTGCCTTTTCCGTTGGAGAGAGATCTGCGGAAGCCATCTGCGTAGCCGATCGGAAGAACGGCTATTTTCATTTCTTGGTTTGAAGTGAATGTTCTTCCGTAACCAACGGTTTCATTCGGAAGCACAGACTTCACTTGCACGATACTGGTTTTTAGGCTTCCGACGTTGCGCAACATTTTTTGCTCTTCCTCAAAAGCCGATACCCCGTATAGTCCAATACCCAATCGAACCATGTTGAATTGCGCATTTTTCCAGCGTTGAATTCCACCAGTGTTCGCGGCATGCAGGACAGGGGTATACCCGAGCACTTCGGAAATGAGTTTGCAGCGATTTTCGAAATCGTCAATTTGATTCTGAGTGAAGACGTCGTGCGATTCGTCTTCAGAAGCCGCGAAATGCGTAAAGATGCTGGCTATCTCTATGTTGGAATGTTCTTCAAGTAATTCAATTAATTCTGAAGTTTCCTCACCCTTGAAACCTAAACGGTTCATTCCGGTGTCGAGTTTCAAGTGAGCTTTAAATCTTTTTTCTGAATTGAATTCGTTTGCGGCTTTTGCAAATGCTTTGAATGATCTTACTGAAAATAATTCAGGTTCAAGTCTATGTTTGAAAACCGGAGCAAAGTCTGAAACATTCGGTTCAAGCACTAAAATCGGAAGTGAAATTCCGGCTTCGCGAAGTTGAACGCCTTCATCTGTATACGCCACGGCCAAAGCGTCAATGCCGCAATTGGCAAGGCATATGGCTACTTCAACGGCACCAATGCCGTATCCGTTCGCCTTCACCATTCCCATGAGTTTTACTTCAGGATTCAGCAACGATCGGAAGTAGTAGTAGTTGTTTGCAAGGCCATTCATGTTCACTTCGAAAATGGTTTCTTGGTGCTGCTCTTGCAATGCACGTACGATTTTTTCGAATTGAAATTTGCGTGCTCCTTTGATTAGCAAAGCACTCGATTCAATTTTATTTGAAAGAAGAAACTCAATGAGTGCGTCTGTATTTTTGAAACTTTTGAATGAATGAGGAAGGAGGTTTTTGTGTTGAAGGAATTGCTCTCCTACAGAATAAACTTCATCGATTTGAAATTCATTCATGAGTTCACTCACACGTTCAATCCAAATTTCATCCTTCATTCCGCTTTGAAGAATGTCGGAAATGATTACACCTCGCTTGTGGGCTTGAACATTTGAATTGAAATGTTGAAGCGCTAATTTTAGCGAAGTGAGGTCATTGCTATAACCATCGTTCAACAATTGAATTCCACCGATACCTTTCAGTTGTTGCATGCGCATTTCAACAGCTAGTAATTGTGGTGCTTTCTCTGAAAGTTGTTTCAACGAAAGTCCGAAGTGCAATGCTGTGGCGGCTGCTAGCGCGAAGTTGTCAATTGAGATATTATCGGTAAATGGAATTTCAGCATCGGCAACTTCCCCTTTCCAACGAAAAGAAACAATAGAATGCGATGAAGAAGAAGTGATTTTTTGAATGGAAAAATCATCGTTATTTTCTTTTCCAACACGAATTGATTTTCCTGGAAAATCAATGTCAATTCCAGAAGGCGCAATAAGTGTTTCGCACGTTGGGAACAGCTTCATTTTTTCTTGAAGCAGTTCTTGTTGTGATTGGAAATTTTCTGCGTGAGCACTTCCCAAAAAAGTAAAGACTCCTGTTGTAGGTTGAATTACTTCTTGCAGTGTATTCATTTCATTCGGCAAGGAAATACCCGCTTCGAAAATGCCCAAGTTGTGCATGGTCTCCAATTGCAAAACGGCTAATGGAACACCTACTTGTGAGTTGAAACTTTTCGGACTTCGAGCAATGCAAAAATCATCTGCAAGCAATTGATTGATCCATTCCTTTACAATGGTTTTTCCGTTGCTTCCGGTAATGCCAATGATGGGAATGTTGAATTGCTTTCTATGATGGGATGCGATTCTTTGAAATGCGATTGTCGTGTTTTCAACACGAATTACGGTGCATTCGTCAGGGAGACTGACTGCTTCAGAAACGATAAAAGTTCTAATTCCTTTTTGAAAAGCGTTTGAGACAAATGAATGTCCATTGAAGTGCTCTCCTTTTAGGGAGATAAATAAGGTATGCGCTGCATCTATGGTGTGGCGCGTGTCGGTACAAATGGAATGAATAAAGTTCTTGTTGTTCCCTTCTGAGATTTCACCACGAACAATGCGGGACAGTTCAGAAATGGAAAGATTCAATTTCATGCAGAAGCATCAAATTCGGTGACCGCCTCTTCAATAGAAACCTCTTCTTCTTCGTCTTTGAAAAAACGACGTTGGAAAAGCAGAATTAAAATGATTCCAACAGAAATGGAGGCGTCTGCAATATTGAAAATAGGAGGAAATATCTCGGCTCTTTCACCTGCGTGAATAGGAGACCACGAAGGGAATTCAAGTTCTTTAGTGATGTGAATCATGTCTACCACATTCCCCATTAAAAAGGGTGCGTATCCTTGAGAAGAAAACGCTGCAGTGTCTGAATACGCCGTGTAATCTTGGAAGTGCGGGTCGAAGGTAGAACCTTTGTCGAAACACATTCCGTATACAGCGCTATCAATGATGTTTCCCAATGCACCTGCTACAATAAGTGCTAAACAAAATAGATATCCTTGATGGGTTTTCTTTTTGGTGAGTTTGTAGATGTAGATAATAATTGCAGTAACTACAATGATTCGAAAAATACTAAGCGCAAGCTTTCCGGTAGTTCCGGGGAACATCCAACCGAAGGCCATTCCCGGATTTTCAACAAATTGTAAATCGAGCCAACCGGGAATGAGCTCTACGTTTTCTCCATAGAGAAACGAGAGCTTTATCCAGATTTTTAATAGTTGATCAAGCGCAACAACGCTTAAAATAATTAAGAGTACTTTTCTCACTTCACGAGATCTTACTGCATGTTTTTGGCTTCAATGCTAAGGGTAGCGTGAGGCACCAAACGCAAGCGTTCTTTAGGGATGAGTTTTCCTGTAACACGACAAACACCGTAGGTTTTGTTTATGATACGAAGCAATGCATTTTCTAAGTTTTTAATGAACTTCTCTTGACGAGCGGCTAATTGCGCAATTTCTTCGCGACTGTTCGTGTCACTTCCGTCTTCCATCATTTTGAAAGTTGGAGAAGTGTCGTCTGTGCTGTTGTCTCCTTCTCTTGAAAGAGATTCTTTCAACTCTTCGAAATCTGCACGAGATTGTTCTAATTTTTCTTTAATAAGAATTTCAAATTCTTTCAAGTCACTGTCTGAGTAACGTAATCCTTTAACTGGTTCTGCTGGCATCTTCACTGATTCTTTTTTTATCTCTGGAGCAGGTTTATAAACGGGTGCAGTTGTCTTTGCCTCGGGTTTCTTTACAGCCGCTGGTTTAGCGGTTACTGCTGGAGCTGGTTTAACTATTTTAACTTCTACTTTCTTTACTGGAGCAACGGCCTTTTTTACAGGCGCTACTTTCTTCGCTGGAGCTGCTTTTTTGATAACTGGCTTCGACGCAACTACTTTTTTCACTGGCGCTGCTTTCTTAGCTGGTGCTGCTTTTTTAGCAACGGGTTTCTTCGCAACTATTTTTTTCGCTGGAGCTGCTTTCTTTGCTGGTGCTGCTTTCTTTGCTGGTGCTGCTTTTTTAGCAATTGGTTTCTTCGCAACTATTTTTTTCGCTGGAGCCGCTTTCTTCGCTGGCGCTGCTTTTTTAGCAATTGGTTTCTTCGCAACTACTTTTTTCGCTTGCGCTGCTTTCTTGGCTGGCCCTGCTTTCTTGGCAATGGTTTTTTTCGCTACAACTTTTTTCGCTAGAGCTGCTTTCTTTGCTGGTGCTGCTTTTTTGGCAACGGGTTTCTTGGCTACTACTTTTTTGGCAGGGGTAGGTTTTTTTGCCATGGGTTTTAAAGGTTTTTGGTTAATAGTAAACGCACCACTTCTTCCCCTTCCCATTCAACAGCGACACCCCCTTCCATTTCTGGAATAAACTGAAGCGAAGAAGCAAGTACTTGACTGCTAATATATTCAGAATTGTTTTTCAAAACATCATTCAGGTAGTTTTCTCCCGAAACTTTAACAATTATTTTATCTGTAACCTCGAAATTGGTTTCTTTCCTGAGATTTTGAATGCGATTCACCAATTCACGGGCATATCCTTCTTCTTTCAATTCAGGTGTAATGGTAATATCAAGCGCAACTGTCAAGTTACCTTGATTTGCCACTTTCCAACCAGGAATGTCAACTGGAATAATCTCTACATCTTCGGTTTGAAGAAGTATCGATTCCTTCATCCACATGTATTCTCCGGTTTTTTCAATTGATGAAATAATTTCTTGCGCGTTTTCTTGTGCGAATTGTTGAATTTCCTTCATGAACTTCCCACACTTTTTTCCGAGTGTTTTGAAATTCAATTTGAGGTCTTTCACAATTTTGGTGGTTTGCTCATCTACGCATTTCACCGCTTTAACGTTCACCTCACTGCAAATTAGATCAGCTACACTTTCAATGCGAGATTGTGTGGTTTCATCTAAAACTGGAATGCGAATTTCAGCAAGTGTTTGACGCACTTTGATATTTTCCTTTTTACGAATTGAAAGGGCCATACTTGAAATACGCTGAGCAAGATCCATGCGTGCCTCAAGATTTTCATCTCGGAAGCTTCCTGCTTCCAAATGTGAAAGATGCACCGACTCACTATTCGTATTCAAACTTTGGAATAACCAGTCTGAATAAAACGGAGCAAAAGGACTCATAAGTTGAGCAACTTGTTTCAAGCATGCGTGAAGCGTGGCGTACGCTGAACGTTTGTCTTCGGTCATTTCGCCGTGCCAGAATCTCTTTCGAGCTAAACGCACGAACCAATTTGAAAGGTGATCGTTAACGAACGATTCAATGGCGCGCGCAGCGGGTGTAGGATCAAATGCGTCGAGGTTTTTCTCAACTTCAAGTGTAAGTGCATTCAACTTACTCATGATCCACTTGTCTAATTCAGGACGATTTTCAACAGCAGGGTCGTTGCTTGAAGCCTCGTAACCATCAATGTTTGCGTACAATGCAAAGAAAGAATAGGTGTTCGAAAGCGTTCCGAAGAATGTGCGTTGTACTTCAGCAATTCCTTCTGTGTCGAATTTCAAATTATCCCACGGATCTGAATTTGTAATCATATACCAACGCGTAGCGTCGGGACCGTATTTACCAAGGGTTTCAAAAGGGTCAACAGCATTGCCTAATCGCTTAGACATTTTGTTTCCGTTCTTATCTAAAACAAGTCCGTTTGAAATAACATTTTTATAAGCAACAGAATCGAAGCATAACGTTGCAATTGCATGCAAGGTGTAAAACCATCCTCTTGTCTGATCCACTCCTTCCGCAATGAAGTCTGCTGGGAAGGAGAGGTTGTTGTCGATTTTTTCTTTGTTTTCGAAAGGATAGTGCCACTGCGCATAAGGCATAGCACCACTGTCGAACCAAACGTCAATTAAGTCCGCTTCACGGTGCATCGGTTTCCCGCTAGGGCTGACCAATACAATTTTATCGACGTATGGTTTATGTAAATCGAAAAGGTTATAGTTTTCAACCGAATGATTGTTCGGTTCGAAGTTTTCAAGTGGATTTGTTTCAGTAATTCCAGCGGCAACGCTTTTTTTCAATTCAGTTTGAAGTTCTTCAACAGAGCCAATGCAGATAGATTCTGTTCCGTCTTCTGTTCGCCAAATTGGAAGTGGAATTCCCCAGAAGCGGCTGCGCGAAAGATTCCAGTCGTTTGCGTTTTCCAACCAATTGCCAAATCTTCCAGTGCCTGTAGATTCTGGCTTCCATTGAATGGTGTTGTTCAATTCCACTAAACGATTTCTCTTTTCAGGAACCTTAACAAACCAAGAATCCAACGGGTAGTAAAGTACAGGCTTATCTGTTCTCCAGCAATGTGGATAGTTGTGCGCGTATTTTTCTTTCTTGAAAAGTTTTCCTTCGGTTTGAAGTTTCAAAACAATTCGATCGTCTACGCTCAAATATTGAAGCTTTGCACTTCCGGAAGGAAACGTCCTCTGCGATCAACAAGGGTAAGGTTTCCCATGCCGTTTTGTTTTGCTACGCGGAAGTCATCTGCACCGAAACTTGGTGCAATGTGAACGATACCCGTTCCATCTTCAGTAGTAACGAAATCTCCAGCTATAATCTTGAAAGCATCGCCATCGTTCGGTTGTACGAAAGGAAGAAGTTGTTCGTATCGAAGGTCTAGAAGTTCTTTTCCAGAAATTTCTGAAACTGTTTTATTCGGAATTTTTTTATCTCCCGCATTGAACTCTTCGAAGTTTTCGCCATTTGCAATTGGGAAGTACTTTTCACGAAGCGCTGAAGCGACAATGAAATAAGCACGCTCGTTTCCAAAAGGAGTCAACGATTCAACAACAGTATAATTTATTTTCGCTCCAACAGCCAAAGCCACGTTAGATGGCAATGTCCATGGAGTGGTAGTCCATGCTAAAACATAAATCGGAAGATCAGCATTCACGTTCAAGGCACCGTTTGCTTCAATCAGTTTGAATTGCGCAACGGCAGAGGTGTCTTTCACTTCTTTGTAGCAGCCTGGCTGATTCAATTCGTGAGAACTCAAACCTGTTCCAGCAGCCGGAGAATACGGTTGAATGGTGTAGCCTTTATATAACAGATTCTTGTTGTGCAATTGCTGCAGCAACCACCAAACGGTTTCAATGTATTTATTGTCGTAGGTAACATACGGGTCATTCATATCGACCCAGTAACCCATGTCCTTGGTAAGCTTTTCCCAGAGGTCAGTATACTTCATAACCTCCTTGCGGCAGGCGTTGTTGTACTCTTCAACCGAAATGGTCTTACCAATATCTTCTTTCTTAATGCCTAATGTTTTCTCAACACTCAATTCAATCGGAAGTCCATGCGTGTCCCAACCGGCTTTGCGGTTTACTTTATAGCCTTTTAGGGTTTTATATCGACAAAAGGTATCTTTTATCGCACGGCCCATGACGTGGTGAAT